>NZ_JBFUMD010000200.1:0-6355 GCF_054049555.1 Nocardioides sp. P5_C9_2 | reverse complement strand
GGTGTGGGCGATGGAGTCGCTCGTCGCCGGGCAGGTCGTCAACCGGATCACCGTCGACCCCGACACCGAGCGAGACGCCCTGGTCGCGCTGCAGCGGATGCTGGACCTCCCGGGCAAGTCGCACCGCGACTGAAGGGCACGGCGCACCGCGACTGAAGGGCGCGGCGCACCGCGAGCGGTCCTTGCCGCCCCCGCGCGGTGGACCAGCMACATTCCGCGAGCGCGGGACGTGGCTCACGCACCCCCGTCGTACKGCGACACGTGTCGGCCAGCCGGGGCGGTGCCCCAGCCACCTTCCACGTCCGGGACAGGTGGCTCACTCACCGCCCCGGACAGGGCCCGGTACCAACCCGGCGACCGACTCGGTCGATCAGTCCTCGACCGGCCACTCGGCGGCCCGGGCAGGCAGCGTGTCCAGCGCCTCGCTGAGGCGTTCGGCGCTGCGCAGCGCCCGGCCGACCAGGTCCTCGACGTCGTCACCACCGGTGGCGATCTCGTCCTGGGCCAGCTCGAGGGCGAGCGTCACCGCGGCCAAGGGGTTCTGGAGGTCGTGGCGCGCCCTCCGGGAGAAGGCCACGAGATCGTCGCGCGAGGTCACAGTCCGGGAGCATTCCACAACGCGAGCCAGCGCTGCAGGTCCCGCTCCATCGGGAGCTCGGCGGCGAGCTGGTCGCGTACGGCGATCTCGGTGAGGTTGTCGCGCTGGTGCGGCCCCGTCGGGGCGAAGGCGTAGAAGGTCCCCTGCTTGTAGAGGTAGACGAGGCCGAAGCGGCGGTCGTGCCCCGCGAAGCCGACCATCGAGCACAGCAGCCCGCCGGCGAAGCCCTGCTCCTCCAGCAACGTGTTGACCGCGTGCAGGTCGGTGCACAGGCCGGAGACGTCCGTGGGGTCGCCCTGCACGACCAGCCAGGTGAAGCCGAACTCGTCGCGGGAGACGGTGACGTCGGGCGCGTCCGGGTCGTCGTCGATCAGCCGGGTGATCTCGTCCTGGGTGCGGTCGAACGCCGCTCCTCCTGCCGAGCGGTAGCAGACCGACCCGACGCCGGTGGGGACGTAGCCCGCGGCGGTCTCCAGGGTGATCGCCGCACTGGGCACCAGGAACAGTGCGTCGAGGTCGTTGGCCGCCTCGCGACGGCGGCCGGTGACGGCGTCCAGCCAGCGCATCAGGCGCCGGGCCGGCCGAGCTCGGCCTGGATCCGGGCGAGCTGCTCGAGGCGCTGCTCGAGGGAGGGGTGGGTGGCGGTGAGCGTCCTGAGGCTGACCCCGCGCACCGCCGGGACGATGAACAGCGAGCTGACCGCGCGGCTGGAGCGCAGGTCCTTCTGCGGGATCGCGTCGGCGCCACCCGAGATCTTGGTCAGCGCCGAGGCCAGGGCCTGCGGGTTCATCGTCAGGTAGGCCCCCGACCGGTCGGCGCACAGCTCGCGGTAGCGCGACAGGAGCCGCAGCAGCACGAAGCTGATCGCGTAGACCACCAGGCTGATCGCGAGCGCGATCACCACCGCCGGCGCACCGCCGCTGTTGCTGCGGCGCCCCAGGGCGCCGAACTGCGCACCGCGGGTCAGCATCCCGGCGGCGATGCCGGCCGATGAGGCGACGGTCATCACCAGCACGTCGCGGTGAGCGACGTGACTGAGCTCGTGGGCCAGCACGGCCTCGAGCTCCTCGGCGGTCAGGGTGTTCAGGATCCCGGTGGTGACGCAGACGACCGCCCGCTCGGGCGAGCGCCCGGTGGCGAAGGCGTTGGGCAGCGCCATGTCGGCGATGCCCACGCGCGGCTTGGGCATGTCGGCCAGGGCACAGAGCCGGTCGATCATGCCGTGCAGCTCGGGCGCCTCCTGCGGAGTCACCTCGCGGGCGCGCATCGCCCGCATCGCCACCTTGTCGGAGGACCACCACTGGTAGAACGCCACCCCGATGCCGCCGACACCGATCAGGAGGGCGAAGACCGGGCTGCCCCGGAAGGCGAACATCATCCCGACGACGAGGGCGACGAAGAGCGCGCCGAGCAAGAACATGACCAGGGTCATGCGGGCGGTCAGGCCCGAGTCCTTGATGAAGCGGTTGGTGGCCATCGGTTCGGTGCGTGCTCCCTCAGCCGGGGATGAGGCCGTCGTCGGCCAGGAGCTCGCGCACCTCGTCGATGGTGGCGTCGCCGGGCGGCAGGATGAGGTCGGACTCGTCGAGGGAGTCGTCCGGGTGGTGCGTGCCGTGGTCGCGGACTCCGGCCAGCAGTGCCGCCAGGGCAGCGCGGAACTCGGCCTCGTCGCCTGCCTCGACCGTGGTCTCGACCGCACGGTCGAGCTCGTTGAGCGCCGCCACCGAGTCGTCCGGGACGTCGTACTGGCCCTCGCCGAGGATGCGGACGATCACGCTTGGCCTCCCTCGGAGACCGGGCGCTGGACGGGCTGCGCGGTCGACGACTCGTCGAGGATGTCGTTGTCGTCGCCGGCCTCGATGGCCTGCGGCTGCGAGGCACCCTTGAGGCGGGCGAGCTCGGCCTCGACGTCGGACTGGCTGCTCAGCGCGTCGAGCTCGCGTGCGATGTCGTCGCCGGAGTTGGTGGCGGTGACGTCGTCGAGGGCACCCGAGGCGATCAGCTCGTCGATGGCCCCGGCCCGGGCCTGCATCGAGGCCGTCTTGTCCTCGGCACGCTGGATGGCCATGCCGACGTCGCCCATCTCCTCGCCGATGCCGGAGACGGCCTCGCCGATGCGGGTCTGGGCCTCCGCAGCGGTGTAGTTGGCCTTGATCGTCTCCTTGCGGGTGCGGAAGGCCTCGACCTTGGCCTGGAGCCGCTGCTGCGCCAGCACCAGCTTCTCCTCCTCGCCCTGGAGGTTGGCGTGCTGGGCCTTGAGGTCGGTGATCTGCGAGGTGAGCCCCGACTTGCGGGTCAGGGCCTCACGGGCGAGGTCCTCGCGACCGGCACCGATGGCCTTCTCGGCCTGGCCCTGCAGCTTGGCCGACTGCGCCTCGAGCTGGTTGATCTGCAGCTCCACGCGCTTGCGGCTGGTGGCGACGTCGGCGACACCACGACGTACCTTGCTCAGCAGCTCGAGCTGACGCTGGTAGCTGTAGTCCAGCGTCTGGCGCGGGTCCTCAGCCTTGTCGAGCGCCTGGTTGGCCTTGGACTTGAAGATCAGGCTGATCCGCTTCATGAGACTCATGGGGGTGCGGCCCCTCTCGTGTGATGTCGCCCTCGTGTATGAGCCTTCACCCTAGGACCAAACCCAAGGCGCAGGTAGGTGGGGCCGGCGACGGTAGGCTGGGCCTCTCAGCACACTCACGCCAAAGGGTCCCCGTTGTTCCGTCGCAGCAAGTCCGAGTCCACCTCCTCCGTGGAGACCGACGCCACCGACACCAAGGTGAGCGGCAAGGGGCGGCCCACGCCGTCGCGCCGGGAGGCCGAGGCCGCCGCCAAGGCCCGCGCGAAGACCCCTCGCACGCGCAAGGAGCAGGCCGCCGCCCAGCGCGCCGCCCGCGGCGAGTCGAGCTCGCGGGTCCGCGAGGCCATGAAGAGCGGCGACGAGCGCTACCTCCCGCCGCGGGACAAGGGCCCGGTGCGGCGGTTCATCCGCGACTTCGTGGACGTGCGCTTCTCGTTCATCGAGCTGATGGTGCCGCTCCTGATCCTCACCATGATCCTGGGCTACTCCGGCAACGACTACCTCGCCAACGTGGGCAACACGATCCTGTTCGGGACGCTGCTGCTCGTGATCATCGACATGCTGGTGCTCAGGTTCCGGCTCCGACGCCAGCTCGTCAGCCGCTTCCCGGACGAGCCACTCAAGGGCACGACCTACTACGCCGTGATGCGGGCCCTCCAGATGAAGTTCATGCGGATGCCCAAGGCGCAGGTCAAGATCGGGCAGAAGCTCCCCGAGCACTACCGCTGAGCGTCGCCCCGCTGAGGCGTCCCACTCAGGCGTCGTAGTCGACGACCAGCCGCGCGCTGGTGGGGTGCGACTGGCAGGTGAGCACGTAGCCGCGCTCGATCTCCTCGGGCTCGAGGGCGTAGTTGACGTCCATCGCCACRCTGCCCTCCACGACCTTGGCCCGGCAGGTGCCGCACACGCCCCCCTTGCAGGCGAAGGGCACGTCGGAGCGCACCGCCTGGGCCGCCTCCAGGACCGAGGGTCCGTCCGGACGCAGCGCGAAGTCCGAGGCCCGGCCGTCGAGGCGGACGGTGACCGCGGCGGCGCCGTCGGGGGTCTCGGCGAGCGCGGCGACCGGCGCCCGCTCCACCGGCTCGGCGTGGAAGAGCTCGGTGTGGACCGCGGAGCGCGGGACACCGGCCCCGGTCAGCAACTCGCCCAGCTCCTCGACCATCTGCTGCGGGCCGCACAGGAACCACGCGTCGACGCGGTCGCGTGACACCAGCGCGTCGAGGATGCGGGTCAGCCGCTTGCCGTCGAGACGACCGGAGAGCAGGTCGACCTCGGTCGCCTCGCGGGACAGCACGTGCAGGAGCTGCAGCCGCGGCCCGTAGGTGTCCTTGAGGCCGGCCACCTCGTCGAGGAACATCACCGACCTGTGGGTGCGGTTGGCATAGACCAGGGTCACGAACGACCCCGGCTCGCCCTCGAGCAGGGCGGCCACGATCGACAGCACCGGGGTGATGCCGGATCCGGCGGCCACCGCGACGTACGTCTTCTCGGCCGTCGGTTCGGGGACGTGGGTGAACCGTCCGGCGGGCGTCATCACGTCGAGCTCGTCGCCGGGGGCGAGCGTGCCCACCACGACGTCGCTGAAGGCGCCACCGGGGAGCCGCTTGACGCCGATCCGCAGGGTGCCGGAGCTCGGGGGCACGCAGATCGAGTAGCTGCGGCGCTCGCCGTCGTCGCCCCGGATCGTCAGGTGCTGTCCCGGCGTGAACGCGTACTCGTCGCGCAGGTCGTCGGGGACCTCGAAGGAGATCGCGACGGCGTCGTCGGTCAGCGGGTCGACGCGTGCGACCCGCAGGGTGTGGAAGTCCATCAGAGGGCCTTGAAGTGGTCGAAGGGCTCCCGGCACGCACGGCACACCCACAGCGACTTGCAGGCCGTGGAGCCGAAGCGGCTGGACTCGCGCGTGTCGGGCGACCCGCACTGGGGGCAGCGGACGGAGAGGGTCAGGCCGATCGGTCCGTGGCTGCGCTCGGCCTCGGTCGGCGGCGGCGCGACGCCGTACTCCTCGAGGCGGGCGCGGCCCTGCGCGGTGATCTGGTCGGTCGACCACGCGGGTGAGAGGACGAACTCGACGGTGACGTGGAGGTACCCCTCCTCGCTGAGCCGGTCGATCAGGTCGGTGCGGATCGTCTCCATCGCCGGGCAGCCGGAGTACGTCGGCGTGACCTGCACGTGGACGCGTCCCTGGTCGTCCTCGGTGACGTCGCGGAGGATCCCGAGGTCCTCGATGGTGACGACGGGGAGCTCGGGGTCGAGCACGCGGGCAGCGACGCGCCAGGCCCGGGTGTCGCGGACGGTGTCGACGTCTCCGGCGCCGGTCACCACGTCGCCCCCGGGTGCGAGCGGGTCAGGTGCTGCATCTCGGCCAGCATCCGGCCGAGGTGCTCGGTGTGCAGGCCGGCACGGCCCCCCGGGACCCGCGCCGGCACGTCGGGCACCTCGAGCGTCGCCGACCGTACGACGTCGCCGAGACGCCGCAGGACCGGCTCGCGCAGGCTCGACGGGTCCACCGCCACGCCCGCGGCGACCAGCGCCGGGTCGAGGTGCGCGTCGTCGAAGAGCTCCGCGACCCAGGGCCACTCGGCGTCCAGCGCCGCCTGCATCCGGGCGTGGGACTCGCTCGTGCCGTCGCCGAGGCGCAGCACCCACCGGCTGGCGTGGTCCTGGTGGTAGGCGACCTCCTTGGAGGCCTTGGCCGCCACGGCGGCCAGGACGGGATCGGTGCTGCGCTGCAGCGCGGCGTACAGCTCGCCCTGCCAGGTGGAGAGCACGAGGAGGCGGGCCATGGCGACGCCGAAGTCCTCCTGGGGACGCTCGACGAGCTTGACGTTGCGGAAGTCCCGCTCGTCACGCCAGTAGGCGAGGTCGTCCTCGTCGCGTCCCTCCCCCTCCAGCTCGCCGGCGTGGGCCAGCAGCGCCCGGGCCTGGCCGAGCAGGTCGAGGCCGATGTTGGCCAGCGCGAGGTCCTCCTCGAGCTGCGGCGCGCGGCTGATCCACCAGCCCATGCGCTGGGCGGAGACGAGCGCGTCGTCGGCGAGGCCGAGGACGTAGTCGACGTGGGCGATCGGTGGGGTGGTCACAGGTGCTCGACCCCCTCCGGGACGTCGTAGAACGTCGGGTGGCGGTAGATCTTGTCGGCGGCCGGGTCGAAGAACGCGTCGCGCTCCTCGGGGCTGGAGGCGGTGATC
>NZ_JBFUMD010000199.1:0-6360 GCF_054049555.1 Nocardioides sp. P5_C9_2 | reverse complement strand
GCCCTCACCGTCGTCCCGATCGAGACCCCCACGCTCGGCGACCGCAGCTACCTCGTGCACGACGGCGAGGTCGCCTTCGTGGTCGACCCGCAGCGCGACATCGACCGCGTGCTCACCCTGGTCGACGAGCACGGCGTACGCCTCACCCACGTCTTCGAGACCCACATCCACAACGACTACGTCACCGGCGGCCTCGCCCTCGCTCAGCACACCGGTGCCCAGTACCTCGTCAACGGCGAGGACGACGTGTCCTTCATCCGCACCCCCCTGGCGGACGGACAGGTCGTCGAGGTGGGTGGACGGATGCGCGTCACCGCGCTGGCAACCCCCGGCCACACGTTCACCCACCTCTCCTACGTCCTCACCGACGGAGGCGAGCAGATCGGCGTCTTCTCCGGCGGCTCGCTGCTGTACGGCGCCACCGGCCGCCCCGACCTGCTCGGCCCCGAGCACACCCACGACCTGGTGCGCCACCAGCACGCGTCCGCCCACCGGCTGGCCGACCTCCTGCCGGACGACGCCGAGGTCTTCCCGACCCACGGCTTCGGCTCGTTCTGCTCCACCACCAGGTCCGGTGCCACCCAGTCCGACGCGACGTCCTCGACCATCGGCCGCGAGAAGCAGTCCAACCCGGTGCTGACCCAGGACGAGGAGACCTACATCGAGGAGCTGCTGGCCGGCCTCGGCGCCTGGCCCGCCTACTACGCGCACATGGCCCCGGCCAACGCCTCCGGCCCGTCGGAGCCCGACCTCTCGGCGCCCGCGGTCGCCGACGCCGCCGAGCTGCGGCGCCGCATCGAGGCCGGCGAGTGGGTCGTGGACCTGCGCAGCCGTACGGCGTTCGCGGCCGGCCACGCACCCGGCACCCTCAACTTCGGCCTGGACGGTGGCTTCGCGACGTACCTCGGCTGGCTCATCACCTGGGGCACCCCCCTCACCCTGCTCGGCGAGACCGCCGAGGACGTCGCCGAGGCGCAGCGCGAGCTGGTCCGCATCGGGATCGACCGCCCGGCCGCCCACGCGACCGGCGGGCCCGAGGACTGGAGCGACCGGGACCTCTCGTCCTTCCCCACCGCGACCTTCGCCGACCTGGCCCAGGTCCGTCACCACCGCGAGGTGGTCGTCCTGGACGTGCGCCGAGCCGACGAGCACGACGCCGCCCGCATCGACGGGGCGGTCAACATCCCGCTCCACGAGCTCTGGGACCGACTCGCCGAGGTGCCTTCGGGCGAGGTCTGGGTGCACTGCGCCGGGGGCTACCGCGCCTCGGTCGCGGCCTCGATGCTCGACGCCGCCGGACGCTCGCTGGTGGCCATCGACGACTCCTTCGACAACGCCTTCCCCGACTCCGTCGACGGTGCCGAGCCGGTCGGGCTCCACCTGGTGGGGCCCGAGGCGTGACCCTCGCCCTCGCCCTCGTCGCCGGCGCGCTCATCGGGCTCAGCCTGGGCGCGCTCGGCGGCGGCGGCTCCATCCTGGCCGTCCCGGTGCTGGTCTACGCCCTCGGGCAGAGCCCCGCGCAGGCGACCACCGGCTCGCTGGTGGTGGTCGGGGTGACCTCGCTCGTCGGCGCCGTCACGGCGTACAAGGCCGGCAACGTCCTGCTCGCCCGCGGTGTCGCCTTCGGGCTGGTCGCGACCGGCGGGGCCATCGTCGGGGCCCGTGCCTCGGCCGCCGTCCCGGAGCCGGTGCTCCTCGGCGCCTTCGCCGTGCTGATGCTCGCGGTCGGCACCCTGCTCGCTGTCCGGCAGTGGCGTGGTCGTCACACCGGTCCCGCCGAGCGCTCGGCCCGGCGCCCGGAGCTGGACGACCCGATCCTCACCTTCAGCCCGACCTTCGCCTGCCAGTGCCCCCGGGCCCTCAAGGTGGTCGTCACCGCGACGGCCGTCGGGCTCCTCACCGGCTTCCTCGGTGTGGGCGGCGGCTTCCTGGTCGTGCCCGCGCTGCTGGTGGCGCTGAGCCTGCCGATGGAGTACGCCGCCGGCACGTCGCTGGTGGTCATCACCCTGACCAGCACCGTCGCGCTGCTCGCCCGGGCCGGCAGCGGCGTGGCCCCCGACTGGTGGCCGGTCGTCGTGCTCACTGCGGCGGCCGCCGTGGCCGCTGTGGTCGGCGCCCGCGTCGCCGACCGGGTCGACACGCGTCGTCTCTCGGCCGCCTTCACCGGACTCGTCCTCGCCGTCGCGGCGTACACCGCCGTCCAGGCCCTGCCCGCCCTCGTCTGACCCATCTCCCACCACCTCCGACCGCACCACCTCCGACCTCCGCACACCCGACCTCCGCTCTCCCCGACCTCAGGAGCTCTCCATGACGTCGACGGCCGCCCGCCGCCACGCTGCCCGACCCGATCCCGACGACCTCGGCTACCGCCCCGGCCCCCTCGGTCGACTCGGCGTGTGGGTCACCCACCACCGCCGCATCACCGCCGGAGTGTGGCTGCTGCTCATCGTCGGCCTCGGCGCCTTTGCGCCCAAGGTCGAGGCGAACCTCTCGGGTGCCGGCTGGCAGGCCGACGGCTCGGAGTCGGTCGCCGTGCGCGAGGTCGCCCAGGAGAGCTTCGGCGGCAACGCCAGCTCGGCCATCCAGGTCGTCGTGCACAGCACCGACGGCCCCGTGACCGAGGGGCAGGGCAAGGCCGTGCTCGCCCGGGCAACGGCCATCCTCCAGGACGAGCCGCGCATCGCCGACGTGATCGCGCCCCAGCCCGGCGCCACGCTGAGCCAGGACGGCGAGACCGCCGTGATCCTCGCCGGCGCCGGCGCCGACCCCAACGAGATGGTGCGGGTCGCCGACGACCTCAAGGGCGAGCTGGAGGCCCTCTCCGGTGACGGCGTCGAGGTCAACCCGACCGGCGCCTCGCTGCTCTGGTCAGACTTCAACGAGGCCAACCTCGACGCGATGCTGAAGTCCGAGATGTTCTCGTGGCCGGTCACGATGGCGATCCTCGTGCTGGCCTTCGGGGCCCTGGTCGCGGCCGGGCTCCCGCTCATCCTGACCCTGGCCGGCCTGGTTGCCTCGGCCGGCTCGCTGGTGCTCATCAACGAACTCGTCCCGGTGTCGGTCTGGGCGATGAACTTCGCGATGATGTTCGCGCTCGCCCTCGGCATCGACTACGCGCTCTTCCTCGTGGTGCGCTTCCGGGCCGCCCGGATGGGCCACCACGAGACGCCCCGGCAGGCCATCGCGGAGACGATGGACACGGCCGGCAAGGCGGTGCTCCTGTCCGGGATCACGGTCCTTGTGTCCCTATCCGCGGTCATGCTCGTGCCGTCACCCTCCTTCCGGTCGATGGCGGGCGGGATCATGCTCGCGGTGACGTTCGTGCTCGCCGCCACGCTGACACTGCTCCCGCTGGTGCTCTTCACGCTCGACCACCGGATCAACAAGCTCTCCCTGACGTGGGTCCACACCGGCGAGCACCGTTCGGCCCGGTTCGCGGCCTGGGGCGAGCGCCTCTGGAAGCGGCCGGTGGTCTTCGGCCTGGCCGCGATGGTCGTGCTGCTGGCCCTGGCCGCCCCCGTCCTGGGACTCCGGACCGCGATGCCGTCCATCCAGGTCCTGCCCGACGACGCCAGTGCCCGCGTCGGCTACGGCCAGGTCCAGGACGCCTTCGGTGAGGGCGCGCCCGGCACCCTCCAGGTGATCGCGAACGCCTCCGACGCCGAGGCCACCACCGCCGCGCTCACCGACGACCCCGGCATCGCCGGGGCCATGCCCGCGCAGCCCGCTGCGGACGGCAGCGACCTGGTGCTCATCCAGGCCGTCCCGACGGTCGACCCCTCCGACCCCGAGCTCGAGGCGACCGTCGACCGGCTGCGCGAGGAACTGCCGGACTCCGCCCTGGTCGGCGGTGCCGCCGTGGAGAACCTCGACCTCAAGGCCCAGCTCGACGAGTCGACGCCGCTGGTCATCGGGGTCGTGCTCGCCCTGGGCTTCCTGCTCCTGCTGGTCGCCCTCCAGGCCCCGCTCATCTCGCTGCTCGGGACCCTGGCCAGCCTGCTGTCGACGGCCGCGGCCTTCGGCGTCGCCCGTCTGGTCTTCCAGGAGGGGTACGGCGCCGGGTTCCTCGGGTTCGAGTCCCAGGGCTTCCTCGACGCCTGGGCGCCGGTGTTCTTCTTCGCGATGATCTTCGCCATCGCGATGGACTACACGGTCTTCCTGCTGGCCTCGGCCAAGGAGCACTACGAGCGCTCGGGCGATCCCCGGGAGGCGATGGTCGGCGCRCTGGCCCACTCAGGCCGGGTGATCTTCGCCGCGGGCGCGGTCATGGTCGCGGTGTTCTTCACCTTCGCGCTGTCCGGCCCGTTGCCGCCCAAGGAGATGGGGATCGTCCTCGGCGTGGCCGTGCTGCTCGACGCCTTCCTCGTCCGGCTGGTGCTGCTGCCCGTCATGCTGCGCCTCACCGGCAAGGCCGCCTGGTGGAGCCCGCGCTGGCTGACGCGGGTGCTGCCGAGGATCACGTTCTCCCACGGCTGATCGCCCAGTCCCCCACCCCCCTTCCGGAACCACCCGAGAACCCCTCACAGAACGGAGCACACCATGTGCCGAACAGTCCGCTGCAAGACCTGCGGCAAGACCACCTGGGCCGGTTGCGGCCAGCACGTCAGCCAGGTGATGGCCGGCGTCCCCCGCGACGACCGCTGCCCCGGCCACCCGAAGGCCGAGCGCGAGTCCGGCGGCTTCCTCTCGAAGCTCTTCGGCCGCGCCTGACCCCCGGACCCGGGCACCCTTCCCAGCCCACCCGGACCCTTCACTGTGGGTTCGGTGTCACCTGGTGGCACCGAACCCACACCCAGTGCGAGCAGGTCCACCCTCCGGCAGCGGCCGGTCACCCGCCCGGGTGGTGGGGGCGATCGGCGATCCGCTCCCACTCGCAGGTTGTCCGTAGTGTCGACCGGATGAGCACGAACTTGAGGGAGCGGGTCGACCAGCGGATCAGCGACCCGATCTGGTGGAACGACGTCCTGCAGCTGTCCAAGACGGTGCTGGCGGCCGTCACGGCCTGGGTGCTGGCGGCCAGCGTGCTGGACCTGCCGCAGCCGTTCCTGGCCCCCTGGTCCGCCCTGCTCGTGGTGCACGCGACCGTCTACCGCACGTTCTCCAAGGGCACCCAGCAGGTGGCGGCGACGGTGGTCGCGGTGCTGCTGGCCACCGTCGTCGGCGAGTCCTTCGGGCTCACCACGGGCGCCATCACCCTGCTCCTCGTGGTGGCCCTCCTGCTGGGCGCCGTCCCGTGGCTCGGGGCCGAGGCCACCACCATCGCCACCACCGGGCTCGTGGTGCTCACCACCGGGTTCGAGAGCGACGTGATGCTCATCTCCCGGCTGCTCGACACCGCCATCGGTGTCGCGGTCGGGCTGCTGGTCAACGTGATCGTGTGGCCGCCGCTGCGTCGGCACACGGCCGCCAAAGCCCTGGACCGCATCGACGACCGGATCGGCGAGCTCCTCGCCGACATGTCCGGCGGCCTCGGGGACGGGTGCCAGGACGAGGACGTCACCGGGTGGATCGACCGGAGCCGGGACCTCGACCGCGAGGTGGACCAGGCGTGGGCGCTGGTGCGCCAGGCGCAGGAGAGCGCCCGGATGAACCCGCGCCGCTCCGCCCGCCAGATGAAGAACCCCGAGCAGTGGCACGGGCTGCTCCGCCGCATGGAGCAGTCCGTGGCGGAGACCCGCAGCCTGGCCCGCACGCTCGGTGGCCAGTCGGCCCACAAGGAGACCTGGGGCGACGACTTCGCGGTCCCGTGGATCGAGATGCTGGGCGACACGGGACGGGCCGCCGCCGCGGCCGACCCCGACGCCCTGCACGTGGTGCGTGAGCGGCTCAACGACTTCACCGAGGGCATGCGCGAGACGGAGCGCTCGGCCGAGTGGCCCGTGTACGGCGCGCTGATCATCAACCTGCGCAACATCATCGACTCGATGGACGTGGTGGCGGAGGCCAACCCGATCGGGGGCAACCGGCTGCCGTTGCGGGTCCCCGGCGGTCCCCGGGCGGCCACGACGGCCTGACTGCGACCGACCTCAGACGAGCACGGTGCGGCCGTCCGCCCAGACGACGAGGCCGCCGCGATCGGGCCGGGTCCGCAGCCACGCGAGGGCACCCACCCCCTGGGCGTACGCCGCGGTCGCATCGATGTCGGCGGCCACGAGGTCGGGGGCCACCACGGTCACCGAGGCGACGCCGGACGGCGGGCGCCCGGTGCGCGCGTCGACGACGTGCTCACCGCGGTGGGCGGTGCCGGAGGTGGCCACCGCGCCGCGCCGGCACGGCACCTGCGCGACCAGCGCCGAGGGGTTCCGCGGGTCCTCGATCCCGATCCGCCACGGGTCGCCGTCGGGCTCCGCGGTCCAGCAC
>NZ_JBFUMD010000198.1:0-6365 GCF_054049555.1 Nocardioides sp. P5_C9_2 | reverse complement strand
CACCTGGAGCGACTGGGCCGACCTGGAGTACCACGACGACCACRCTCCCGACGCGGACAGCCCCGACGCGGCCACCTCCCGCCCGGGCACCGACCCCCTCATCGTGGGCGACGTCGACGCCGTCCAGATCAGGGCCCGGGCCACCGACACCCTTCCCGACGACCTGTCGATGGCCGTCGTCGAGCCCGGCCGGGCCGACGCGACCGAGACCGAGGAGCCTGCCGCCGGCGACACGTCGTACGACGACGACTACGWGGAGCGCGACGCCGGCACACCGGCCTCCACGCAGAGCGGCACGGACGGGGACATCGAGCTCCAGGCCGCCCGCAAGGCGGCCCAGCCGACCATCTTCAGCCGCGCCCAGTGGGGCGCGGACGAGTCGATCCGCAACAAGAGCGCGCTGCGCTACGGCTCCATCAGCGCCGGTTTCGTGCACCACACGGTCAACGCCAACGACTACACCGAGGCGCAGGTGCCGGGCATCATCCGCAGCATCTACGCCTACCACGTGAAGTCCCGCGGCTGGAGCGACATCGGCTACAACTTCCTCGTCGACCGGTTCGGCCGGATCTGGGAGGGCCGCTACGGCGGGATCGACAAGCCCGTCGTCGGCGCGCACACCCTCGGCTACAACGACTACGCGTTCGCCATGTCGGCGATCGGCAACTTCGACGTCGTCCAGCCGCCCGAGGTGATGCTCCAGGCCTACGGCTCGCTGTTCGCGTGGAAGCTCGGCATGAGCGGGGTCAACCCGGCCTCCATGTCCCAGCAGGTCGGCCGCACGACCTTCGCGGCCATCAACGGCCACCGCGACGCCGGGTCGACCGCCTGCCCCGGCAAGTACCTCTACGCCAAGATCCCCGCCATCCGGGCGTACGCCGCCGCGGGTGGGACGCCGGTCCCGCCGCCGCCCCCGGCCCCGCCGGCCCCCACGACCGTGACGATCGGCGACCCCGCCCCGCAGTCCAACCTGGTGGGCGCGGCCTACCCGGACCTCGTGGTCCGGCGCGCCGGTGACGGGCGCGGCTTCATCGTCCCCACCGGTGGCCTCACCGCGTTCGCCAAGGCGACGACCGTCTCCACCAAGGGCTGGAAGGACAAGCAGGACGTGCTGGTCACCCCGGACGTCACCGGCGACGGCGTGATCGACCTGGTGTCCACCAGCAGGCAGGGCGTGCTCCGGATCCGTCCGGGCAAGGGCAACGGCGCCTTCAAGGCCACCTCCAAGGTCATCAAGGCCACCCGCGGCCACACCCTGATGACCGCGGTCGGAGACCTGGACAAGGACGGTCGCAACGACCTCGTCGCCCGCCACAAGGGCCGGCTCGTGGCCCTGCTCGGTGCCGGACGCGGTGGCTTCAAGCGGGTCGTGCTCGGCAAGGGCATGGGCACCGCGGTGCAGCTGATCGGTGCCGGAGACCAGAACGGCGACGGCAACATCGACCTGCTCCTCCGCAGCGGCAAGGGCCTGACCCTGCTCAAGGGCAAGGGCGACGGACGCTTCGGGGCGCGGACCGCGGTCCCCGGCTCCTGGCGGGTCTACAACCGCATCACCAGCGGCGCGGACTTCAACGGCGACGGACGTCTCGACCTTGTCGCCCGTCGCAGCAAGGGAGCGGTCTTCATCCTCCCCTCGCACGGCGACGGCTCGTTCGGCACACCGGTCGGCCCGGCCACCAACGTCCGCTCGCTGCGGTCGATGACCGGCGCGGGCAACCTCGTGGGCGACGCGGCACCCGACCTGGTCGGCGTCAAGGACAACGCCCTGGTCGTGATCGCCAACCGTGGCACCTTCGACCTCGGTGCCCCGATCGACACCGGTGTCTCCTTCGCCGGCGCCGACCGGGTGCTCAACGCCGGCGACTGGAACGGTGACGGCGCGGGAGACGTGATCTCGCGCGGCTCCGACGGCGTCCTCTCGCTGTACCGCGGCAACGGCGCCGGTCAGCTGAGCGCCCCCCTCGCGATCGGCAACGGGTTCGCGGGCATCTCCCTCGTCCCGGCCGGCGACGTCACCGGTGACGGGTTCCCCGACCTGCTCGGCACCCCGACGAACGGCAAGCTCATGGTCTACGCCGGCACGGGCAGCGGCATCATGTCCGGCCAGCAGGTGGCGGGGCGCCAGATCAGCCAGGCCGGGCTGCCCAGCGACCTCTCGGGCTACGACTGGGTCTTCGGCGTCAGCGACATCAGGGCCAAGGGGCGCGGCGACTACATCGTGCGCCGCAGCGGCACGGGCGACGTCTACCTCTACACGGGCACGAGCGGCAAGGTCGCTCCTCCGCGCTTCCTCGGAAGCGGGATGGAGGCCTTCGACCTGGCGGGCTAGGCCCCCGGCTGTCCGGCCCGGTGGGTGGCGCGCTCGGCGGCGTACGTCGCGTCGAGCAGCGCAGGGTCCGGGTGCCGGACGAGGACCAGCGAGCCGCCGCGTACGAGCGGCTCGGTGAAGGTGGCGATCCCCGGTGGGGAAGCCGGATTCGCGACCGAGAGGAGACGGCCGCCGTCGGTGAGGAGACTCCCGGCGGCGGCCGCCTCCATGAGCGCCCCCTGGGTGTGGTCGCCGTAGTCGCCGTCGGTGGCGGCGTCGGCCCCGGTGGGCGGGTCCCACGGCGTGAAGGCGTCGGGCTGGGACCAGATCTCCAGGCCCACGTCGTGCACGCCGGCCGGGACCGCCTCGGCGAAGCGGACGCCGAAGGGCAGCAGGCTGCACGCCAGCACGACGAGGTCGTCCCCGCGGTCCACCCACGCCCCGAGGGTGTCGGGACCGCAGACCACCGCGTCGGGGTCCTCCGCGGAGGTGACGACCAGACCGACCGTCCAGGCGGCGCCCAGGAACACCGGCGCGAGCCAGTGCGTCGGCAGGTCGATGCGCAGCCGCATCCCGCGCTCGAGGTCGCCCTCCTCCACCAGCAGGCCGGCGGCCTTGGCCACCCAGTTGGCGTACGTCGTGACCGACAGCTCGACCCGCTCGCCGGACGCCTGGTCGTACCAGGTCACCAGTGGTCGGCCCGGCTCGTGGCGCAGCTGGGTCCGCAGGACGGCGTCGAAGGTGGTCATGCGCTCCACCCTAGGGAGAGGGGCCCCGGCGTCGGTGGCATAGCCTCCGCCCCATGACTGACCTGACGAGCCAGCCGTCGACCACCCCGCTCGACCACTTCTGGGCCGTCGTCCCGGCCGGCGGTGCCGGCACCCGCCTGTGGCCGCTGTCCCGGGCCTCCTCGCCCAAGTTCCTGCACGACCTGACGGGGTCCGGACGCACGCTGCTCCAGGCCACCCACGACCGCCTCGCGCCTCTCGCGGGGGACCGGTTCCTCGTGGTCACCGGTCGCGCGCACCGCGCGGCGGTGCTCGACCAGCTCGACGTGCCCGACGAGGCGGTGCTGGCCGAGCCGTCGGCCCGCGACTCGATGGCCGCCATCGGGCTCGCCGCCGCGCTGCTCGAGCGCCGGGACCCCAAGGCGGTCATGGGATCCTTCGCCGCCGACCACGTGATCACCGACCCCGAGGGCTTCCGTGCGGTGGTCGGACGTGCCGTCGAGGCGGCCCGCGCCGGCTGGTTGGTGACGATCGGCATCGAGCCCACGCACCCCGCGACCGGCTTCGGCTACATCAGCGCGGGTGAGGAGCTTCCCGGCGTACCGGGCGCGCGGGTGGTCCGCGAGTTCGTGGAGAAGCCGGACGCCGAGGTGGCGGCCCAGTACGTCGAGCGCGGCTACCGGTGGAACGCCGGCATGTTCGTCGTCCGTCCGACGGTGCTGCTCGACCTGCTGGCAGAGGAGGACCCGGCCTTCGCGGCCGCGCTCCGGGCGATCGCGGCCGACCCCACGACGCTCGACGGGTCCTGGGAGTCGCTGCCGCGGATCGCGGTGGACCACGCCGTGGCCGAGCCTGCGGCCGCTGCAGGGCGCGTGGCCGTGGTGCCGGGGCGGTTCGGCTGGGACGACGTCGGTGACTTCGCCTCGCTGCTCCCCCTGCTCCCGGACGCGGACGACGGCCTCGTCGTGCTGGGCGACCGGGACCGCGTCAGGGCGATCGACAGCACGGGGCTCGTCGTGCCCGCCGGAGACCGCGTGGTGGCGGTGATCGGCCTCGACGACGTGGTGGTCGTGGACACCGGGGACGCCCTGCTGGTCACCACCCGGGCGCGCGCGCAGGACGTGAAATCGATCGTGGCCGCCCTCAAGGAGGACGGCCACGTCGGTCTGACCTGAGGGGAGCGGTCCGTCAGAGGACGGTCGGCTCCGGGGAGTCCATGTAGGGGTACTTCTTCATGAACTCGTCGAGCGCCTCGCCGCTCGGTGCCGAGCAGTACTGGAAGACGCCCACCTGCTCGCCCCCCTGGCCCGCGTCGACGCCGCCGACGGACCAGTGGGTCATGGCCACGTGCTGGCCGGACGGGAACGGGTCGCCGTCCTCGTCGGTCCACGGCACGGCCTTGAACTTGTCGCGCAGGTTGGTGGTGCTGGACTTCTTGGAGGCGATGCCGCGCAGGTCGTCCATCATCGCCTCGCTGTCGGCGACGGTCTGGTCGTACCAGAGCACCGTGTAGCCGTGCTCCAGGTTGTGGACCAGCTCGCCGACGTCGGGGCGGTCGGAGGCGCTGTAGAGCTTGCGGCTGATGCTGTCCCACACGTTGTAGTGCTGGCCGAACGCGGGAGGCGAGTCCTCGAACTGCAGCGGGGTGCCCGGCTCGACGTGGTCCTGGCTGCCGGAGGCCTTCTTGGTGGTGATCTCGCCGCAGTCCGACGCCGGGGCGCCGATGGCATCGATCGACTCCGACTCGAAGGACCGCAGGTCCCACCAGTCCTTGACCGGCTTGTACGCCGCCGCACCGATGATGATCAGCGCCACCAGGATGCAGGCCCCCACGAGGGCGAAGCCGCGGCGCTTCTCGGCGCCGGCCTGCTTCTTGCGGATGGAGTCGATGACCGCCTGACGGTCGGTCCTGTCCTTCTTGGCCACGGTGCTGGGGTCTCTCGGGTGGGGGGCAGGGCCCGCACCGGGGCACGGTTCAGCGTGCTCCGGCGGGTGTCGCGGGCAGAGTCTACGGAGTGACGGGTGACACGGTGGCCACCACGTCGGATCCACCGGTCTCCCAGTCGTCGACGGCCCACCCGTGGGCGAAGCAGACCGCGGCCACGGCGTGCCGCTCGGCGGTGCCCGGGAGCCTGAGGGGGACGGGCCCGGTGTCCTGCGCGTCCGTCCCCGGCGCGGGAGTGGCGTCGCCGACGACGCGGGCGAGTGCGCCGGCCAGCTCGTGGACCGGGACGGGGTCGCCGAACGGGAGCCGGTCCTCCGGGCGACCGGTGAGGGCGCGGACGACGGCCTCGCGGGCGCCGTACCCGAAGAGGTCCCCGCCCTCGGGGCGCACCAGGCGGGCGGCGCCCGTGCCGTGCTCGCCGGCCCCGAGCACCAGGTCGGCGCGGCCCCGGACGACGGCCACGGGACGGCCCGCGAGCTTGCCCTGGGCGAGCTCGGCCGCGCCCGCGATCTCGTCGGCGACCGCGGGCAGGGTCACCGCGAGCGGGTTGCCGTAGGGGTCCTCGCGCCCGCCGAAGTCCTCGGCCACGACCAGCCCTGCCGCGCCGATCGCGATGTCGGTCTGGCCCTCGCGCCACGCGCGTCCGGCGGTGTCGGTGACGACCACCCCCACGTTGGCGCCGGCGAGCTCGAGCAGCGCCTCGCGCAGCGCCCGCGCGCTGGCGTCCGGGTCGAGGGGCAGCAGGGCGACCTGCCCCAGTGGGACGTTGGAGGCGTCGACACCGGCGGCGGCCATGGTCAGGCCGAGCCGGTTGCGGACGATCAGCGTGGGACCTCGGGTGGCGACGACCCGCACCGTCTCCTCGGCGAGCGCCGCGGCACGGTCGCCGGCCCGGACCCGGCCCTCGGCCTTGCTGACGACCTTGCTGGTGACCACGACGATGTCGCCGTCGGCGAGCTCGGTGGCGGCCGCGACCACGCGCGCGAGGTCGCTGTCGACGGTGATCTCCGGGAGGCCGTCCGGAGCGGTGACCTCCAGGCGGCTCACCGGACGAGCCCGACGGCGGCCGCTGCCATGGCGGCGGTCGCGTCGTCGTCGCTCATCATGAGCGGAACCGCCTCGCAGGCGATGCCGGCCTCGCGCACCCCGGCGACGTGGTGGGCGTCGCGGGTGTCGACCAACCAGGCGTCGAGCACGCCGCCGTCCCGCCGGCTGCCGTAGTGGCGGGCGACCGCGCCGGCGGTGACCTCCACGCCGATCGCGGTCAGCATCTGGTGGGCCATGCCGCGGACGTGGGTGTCGCCGACGATGGGGGAGAGGCCCACCACCGGGGCCGCGGTGGCGGCGACCGCCTCGCGGACGCCGGGGACGCCGAGGATGGTGC
>NZ_JBFUMD010000197.1:0-6414 GCF_054049555.1 Nocardioides sp. P5_C9_2 | reverse complement strand
GCACCATCTCGCGCAGCTGCTCGGGGGTGCCGCCGGCGTCGCGGACGGGCGGCCAGACGAGCGTCCGGACGATCTCCGAGAGCTCGGCGGCCACCTGCCGGCCGTGCTCGGCGTACACCTCGGCCACCGCGGCCGCGGCCTCCGGCGGCACGCCCAGGCCGGCCAGGCCCTCGGCGACGTCGACGTGCCGCTCGCCGGTGACCGGCGCCAGCAGGGACAGGTGGAGGGCGATGTCCGAGGGGGTGGCGTCGGCGGGGATGCGCTCGACGTACTTCTCGATCGCGGCCAGCGTGAAGCCGTGGCCCTGCAGCTCGCGGACCAGCTCGAGCCGGGCGACGTGCTCGGAGGAGTAGTAGCCGGAGCGTCCGCGACGGATCGGCGGCGGGACGAGGCCGCGCGAGGTGTAGAAGCGGACGTTGCGCACGCTGGTGCCGACCCGCTCGGTGAGCTCGTCGAGGGTCAGGAGGAGGTCGTCGTACACCTCCGACTCGGAGTCGGGTCCGGCGTCGCGTGCGGCGTCGGTCATCGTCGTCCCTCCTCGGGCGTGAGCCGGGCCACATCGGTTGACCACGGTGACAGTGATGGTGTCACAATCGAGGGGCGGGTCTCCACACCCGCTCGACTCCACCTCTCGACACCGAAGGACGGTCATGGCAGAGGCATTCATCTACGACCACATCCGTACGCCCCGCGGCAAGGGCAAGGCGGTCGGCACCCTGCACGAGGTCAAGCCGGTCGACCTGGTGGTCGGACTGCTCGACGAGGTGCGCACACGCAACCCCGGCCTCGACCCCGCCCGCGTGGACGACGTGGTGCTGGGCGTGGTGTCGCCCCTCGGCGACCAGGGCGGCGACATCGCCAAGACCGCGGCGCTCGCGGCGGGCTACCCCGAGACCGTGGCCGGCGTGCAGCTCAACCGCTTCTGCGCCTCCGGGCTCGAGGCGGTCAACCAGGCGGCCTCCCGCGTCCGCGGCGGCTTCGAGGACCTCATCCTCGCCGGCGGCGTGGAGTCGATGAGCYGKGTCCCGATSGGCTCCGACGGCGGCGCCTGGGCCATGGACCCGGCCACCGCGCTCACCACCGGCTTCGTCCCGCAGGGCATCGGTGCCGACCTGATCGCCACCATCGAGGGCTGGAACCGCGGTGACGTGGACGCCTTCRCCGCCGAGTCGCACCACCGGGCCGCCAAGGCGTGGGCCAACGGCTACTTCTCCGACGCCGTGATCCCGGTCCGCGACCGCAACGGCCTCACCGTGCTGGACCACGACGAGACGATCCGCCCCGACACCAGCCCCGAGGGCCTGGCCGGCCTCAAGCCGTCCTTCGCCCAGATCGGCCGCGACGCCGGCTTCGACGACGTGGCGCTGGAGAAGTACCACTGGGTCGAGCGCATCGACCACGTCCACCACGCCGGCAACAGCTCCGGCATCGTCGACGGCGCCGCGATCATGGCCATCGGCAGCGAGCAGGTCGGCACCGACCTCGGCCTGACCCCTCGCGCGCGGATCATCGCCACCGCGGTCTCCGGTGCCGACCCGACGATCATGCTCACCGGGCCCGCCCCGGCCGCCCGCAAGGCGCTGGCCAAGGCCGGTCTCGAGGTGGAGCACATCGACCTCTTCGAGATCAACGAGGCCTTCGCGGCCGTCGCGATGCGCTTCATGCGCGACCTGGGCATCTCCCACGACATCACCAACGTCAACGGCGGCGCGATCGCGATGGGCCACCCCCTCGGCGCCACCGGCGCGATGATCCTCGGCACCCTCGTCGACGAGCTCGCCCGCCGCGACCAGAAGCGCGGCCTGGCCACGCTCTGCGTCGGCGGAGGCATGGGCATCGCCACCATCGTCGAGCTCGTCTGAAAGGCAGACACCCACCCATGAGCAGCACCACCACCAGCACCGACCAGCAGACCGCCGTCCGCTACGAGCGCGACGCCGACGGCATCGTCACCCYCACCCTCGACGACCCCACGTCGCGGGCCAACACCATGACCGAGCTGTACCAGCGGTCGATGGACGAGGTCGTCGACCGGCTGTACGCCGAGCAGGACGACGTCGTCGGCGTCGTCGTCGCGAGCGCCAAGAAGACCTTCTTCGCCGGCGGCAACCTCACGCTGATGTCGCAGGCCACCCCCGACGACGCCCAGCGGATCTTCGAGTCCGGAGAGGCGATCAAGGCCGGGCTGCGCCGTCTCGAGCGCTTCCCGCGCCCGGTCGTCGCCGCGATCAACGGCGCCGCGCTCGGTGGTGGCCTGGAGATCGCGCTCGCGGCCAACCACCGCATCGCCGTCGACGACCGGTCGGTCAAGATCGGCCTGCCCGAGTCCACCCTCGGCCTGCTCCCCGGCGGCGGCGGCGTGACGCGCGTCGTACGCATGCTCGGTCTGCAGACCGCACTCATGGACGTGCTGATGCCCGGCACCCAGTTCGACCCGCAGGGCGCGCTGGCCAAGGGCCTCGTCGACGAGCTGCTGCCCACCCGCGAGGAGCTCGTACCGGCCGCGAAGGCGTGGATCCTCGCGCACCGCGACGACGAGGAGGCGGCCACCAAGCCGTGGGACCGCGCCGGCTACAAGATGCCCGGCGGCACGCCGAGGACCCCGGCGCTGGCGCAGTTCCTGCCCGCCTTCCCGGCGCTGCTGCGCAAGCAGACCAAGGGCGCCGTCTACCCCGCCCCGCGCGCGATCCTCAGCGCCGCGGTCGAGGGCGCGCAGGTCGACTTCGACACCGCCTCGCGCATCGAGTCGCGCTACCTCACCAGCCTGATCGTCAACCAGGGCTCCACGAACATGATCCAGGCGTTCTTCTTCGACCTGCAGGCGATCAACTCCGGGTCGCTGCGGCCCGAGGGCATCGAGCGCTGGAAGGCCACCAAGGTCGGCGTCCTCGGCGCCGGGATGATGGGCGCGGGCATCGCCTACTCGTGCGCCCGCGCGGGCATGCAGGTCGTGCTCAAGGACGTCTCGACCGAGAATGCCGAGAAGGGCAAGGCCTACACCGCCACGCTCAACGCCAAGGGCGTCGAGCGCGGCAAGATCACCCAGGAGAAGGCCGACGAGCTGCTCGACCGGATCACCGCGACCGGTGACGCCGCCGACCTGGTGGGCTGCGACCTGGTCATCGAGGCGGTGTTCGAGGACCCGGCGCTCAAGGCCCGGGTCTTCGCCGAGGTGATGCCCTTCGTCAACGACGACGCGCTGCTCTGCTCCAACACCTCGACGCTGCCGATCACCGAGCTCGCCGAGGGCATCGAGCGCCCCGCCGACTTCATCGGGCTGCACTTCTTCAGCCCCGTCGACAAGATGCCGCTGGTCGAGATCATCCGCGGCAAGGACACCTCCGACGTGGCGCTGGCCAAGGCGTACGACGTCGTCCAGCAGATCCGCAAGACCCCGATCGTGGTCAACGACTCCCGCGGCTTCTACACCTCGCGGGTCATCGGCACGCAGATCAACGAGGGCCTGACGATGCTCGCCGAGGGCGCGCACCCGATGTCGCTGGAGCGGGCCGCCACCCAGGCCGGCTTCCCGGTCGGGCCGCTGCAGATCAGCGACGAGCTCAACATGGAGCTGATGGCCAAGATCCGCACGGCCACCGCCGACGCCGCCGTCCGCGAGGGTCGCGCGCTGCCGGAGGACCGGGCCGGCGAGGTGATCGCCACGATGATCGAGGCGGGCCGTCCGTCGCGCCTCAAGGGTGCCGGCTTCTACGAGTACGACGAGTCCGGCCGCCGGGCGGGGCTGTGGAAGGAGCTCGGCGAGACGTTCCCGGTCGCCGATGAGCAGATCCCCTTCGCGGACATGAAGGACCGGATGCTCTTCATCGAGGCGCTGGAGACCGCGAAGTGCTTCGAGGAGGGGGTCATCACCTCCGCCGCCGCGGCCAACATCGGCTCGATCATGGGCATCGGCTTCCCTGCCAGCACCGGCGGGGCCGCGCAGTTCATGACCGGCTACCAGGCCCTCGACGAGCGCGGGCGTCCCGTCGGCGAGATCGGCCTCGGCGCCTTCCTGGCCCGTGCCGACGATCTCGCGGAGACGTACGGCGAGCGGTTCCGGCCCACGGCGTACCTCCGCGACCTGCACGCGAGGGGTGAATCCTTCCCCGCCTGAGGTGAGAGGGCAGTTCCGTGCCGCTGGGGCGTGCTCAGTCCCGCCACGGGAGGTGGCGGGGGTGCAGCTCGATCGTGTCCGCCATGCCCTGCAGCTCCGCGACGGTGCTGCGCGGTGCGTTGCGGCTCCACGCCGTCATCACGAGGAGGGGTTCGCCGTCCACGTCGACCAGCCAGAGGTCGTAGGTGCCACCGAGACCGAGATCGCCGATCCGGCCCTCGGTGGCGCCGAACATCCCGCCGTACGGGCAGACGGGCTCCCGCCGGCTGTCCCGCATGCCGAGGTGGACGGCGGGATGGCCGAACCGGGTCGTGGTGTCGGGACCGGACGTCACCTCCAGACGGGGCAGCTCCATGAGTGCCGCCAGCACCTCCTCGGAGCCTGCGCCGATGAGGAAGTTCGTGTCGCAGTCGCCCTCCGAGAGGGAGTCGACCTCGGTCACGACCAGACCGGCGTACCACGGGGACCGACGCAGCGCTCGCCCGTTGTCCGACCCGGCCGGTCCGACTCCCGCGAACAGGTCGGGCCCGTACTGCGCGTTCCAGCCGTCCGGGATCGTGACCTGCGCGGCAGGGAGCGTCACGTCGGCGTAGGGCGTGAGGTCGTAGGTGCCCCCCGGGAGGGTGGTCATCGTGGGGCCGGGCCACGGCGTGGCGATCGAGGACGGATCGGGTCCACCAGCGGGCCGGGGGGCGTCGGGTGCCCCGTCCGTCGCGGCCACGAAGCCGGCCACGCCGAGCGTGCAGGCAGCGATCAGGGCCACCGTCGCGTGCCGCCGGCGTCGACGGGCGCGCCCGGCGGCCTCGATCGTCTCGAACGCCGGTACCGGAGTGCTGGCCTCGGCCTTCTCACGGAACGCCTCCAGCAGTCGCTCAGACATGGTCGGCACCTTCCTCGGAGTGGTCGAGCAGTACGGCGAGCGCGTCCCGGCCGCGGCTCAGGCGCGACTTGACGGTCCCGGTCGGCACGCCGAGCTCGTCCGCGATCTCGTGGACGGGCAGGTCCGCGAGGTAGTGCAGGGCGATGACCTGCCGCTGCGGCTCCGGCAGGTCCCGGAGGGCGGTGATGATCTCGAGGTGGTCCTCGAGGGCTGCCGGGTCCCGCGGCGCCACCATCAGGTCGCGGGCGCGCTGGCCGTTGCGCCGCTTGCGCCACCTGCTGCGGTGCGCGTGGATGGCCGTCGTGCGCAGCCACGCCTCGGGGTTCTCCACCCGCAGGAAGCGGCGTCCGGCGGTGGCCGCCCGGACGAAGGCCTCCTGGACCACGTCCTCCGCCTCGTCGAAGTCACCGGTGACGCCGTAGAGCTGCACCACGAGCTTGCGATAGCTCGCGTCGAACACGTCGCGGAGGGACACGCGGTCCCCGAGATCCGGCATCCGCCCGAAGGTGATGGAGTCTTCGTCCATGCCGGCCTCCTGGCTGGGATGACCACAACGACTCCCCAGCGACCCACGAGGTTCCGTGTCGCTGCGGACTTCTTCCCCGGTGCCCGACGGGGTCTCGATGCAGCAGGCTCACTGCTGCTCACGGTCGCGCAATTACTCACGGTCGCGCAATGCGATGGAGTCCTCGATACCCCACAGTGCCGCCACGTCGGACCTCGGTGCGCCGCGCGTCCACCCGGCCCATACCAGCAGGGGCTCACCGTCCACGTCAATGATGCAGGCGTCGTACGTGGTGCCGCCGTAGCGCCCGGAGACCGGTCCACGCGAGGTCTCGAACAGGGGGACGCCCGGGCAGACGAGCTGCCTGCGGTGCTCGCGCAAGCGCAGTCGCACGGCCGTGCGACCGGAGCGGATCGTGCGTTCGGGACCGGAGATCACGTCGAGACGGGGGGCGTCCGCCAGGGCCCGCACCAACGACGCCGGGCCCCCGACCGTGACGTCCTTCGAGGTGCAGTCCCGCTGGGTGACCCCGGTGACCTCCGCGACGAGCAGCCCGACGTACGAGCCGCGGTCCTCGGCGAAGACCAGCTCGTCGTACATCACCTGGGCAACCAGCCCGTCGCGCCTGCCCGGGCCGAGCCACGCGGTCCACCGCGTCGGGACGGTGATCCGCACGGCCGGGAGGGTGGAGCCCTCCGACGCCGACAGCTCGTAGGTGCCGTTCGCCGGCGTGGTCATCCGGGCGGGGTCCGTCTCCGTGGGCGCGGACGCCTCGGCAGGTCCCGGACCGGGGGACTCGCCGTCCACCCCGGTCAGGAAGGCGGTAGCGGCGAGCACGAACGTCGCCAGGGCGACTGCCACCGCGTGCCGGCGCCGCCGCCTCGCCAGACCGGCGGCCTCGACCAGGTCGAAGGC
>NZ_JBFUMD010000196.1:0-6456 GCF_054049555.1 Nocardioides sp. P5_C9_2 | reverse complement strand
CGACTCCAGGCGCACCGACTCCAGGCGCACCGACTCCAGGCGCACCGACTCCCATGGCGCCGGCTGGAACGACCCCGACGCCAGTGATGCCGAGGGCAGCCCCGACTCGTCGTTCCCGGGTGCTGGCGAGCGGGTCGGTGACGACGACCGGGCGAGGGCGCTCGACGCCGAGCCGGCGGGCAACGCGACCGTCGGCGACATGGTCGACACCGACGCGATCGACTCCCGCGCCCACGAGCAGTCCGAGGACGTCGAGGAGTCCGTCGAGGACGACGACTGACGCCCTCGGGGTGGACCGCCCTTGTCCGCGCTGGTGCCACGGGACACAGTGGGGGCATGAGCCACAAGAGCGAAGGTGACTGGGGCGAGACCCAGCTGGACCAGGCCGAGCAGGCCGACGCGGAGATCAACCTGGAGGACCCCACCGCGGGTGACGACGAGCCGTGGAGCCCGCCGGACCGCCAGCCGCGTGGTGCGGAGTTCATCGACGGGGACGAGACGATCTCCCAGCGGCTCCGCCAGKAGGACCCCGACGCCGACGCCGGCTACCACGACCCCGACCACGTCGAGATGGTCGGCGGTGACGACCCGGACGCCGTGCCCGCGGACGAGGACGTCGTCGGTGGCGGCGGTGTCATCGACCCGGGCAGCGAGGAGGGCCCCGAAGCGGGCGCGTTGCACCTCGAGCCCTGATCCGATCGCCAGCCATGACCTACGTCGCCTGGGTGCTGCTCGCGCTCGCCGGAGCGCTCCACGTCTACATCTTCTGGTTGGAGTCCTTCGCCTGGACCGCGGACAGCACGCGGCGCACGTTCGGCACCACCGCCGAGCAGGCCGAGGTCACCCGGCCGTTGGCCTACAACCAGGGCTTCTACAACCTCTTCCTGGCGATCGGGGCGTTCGCCGCGGTGGGCTTCCTCGCGGCGGACCACGAGGACGTGGGCCTCGCCCTGGCCGTGATGTCGGCCGGCTCGATGGTCGCTGCCGCGCTGGTGCTGGTCCTCAGTGACCGCAGCAAGGCGAGGGCGGCGCTGACCCAGGGGCTGTTCCCGGCGCTGGGCCTGCTCGCCCTGCTGGTCTCGCGCTGAGTCGGGCCGCCGGAATACCCCTAGGGGGTATGTGGTTGAGGCGGGTGTCCGCACCCATGAGAAGGGGAACCCGCATGACCCGCACCCAGCAGGACCTCCGCACCCTCGCGCCGTACGACGCCTTCCGCCGGGCCGAGGACCTCTTCGAGCAGCGCGACTACTACACCGCGGTGACCGTGCTCGACCACCTCATCGGGACGCACCCCGACGAGCGCGACCTGGCCGGGGCCCGCGAGCTCCTCGCGCGCAGCCTCTTCCACTCCGCGCAGTCGCGCCGAGCCGCCGTGGTGGCGCGTGACCTGCTGGACCGCGATCCCGCCGATGCGTACGCCGCACTGCTGCTGTCCCGGTCGCTGGAGCGCAGCGTCGGTGGTGACGAGGCACGCCGTGCCGAGGCCCGCGCGGTGGGCCGGCTGGCCGACGCCCTCACCGCTGACGTCGAAGCTGCTGACGTCGAGAGCCCGGCTGCCTGACGCGTCAGCCCGCCGCCAGCAGCCGTCGGCCGAGCTCGCGCACGGCGTCGCGCACCTCGTCGCCCGCCACCACGCGGAAGGACACGGGCAACAGCGCCAGCCCCTCGGCGTACGACGCGGGGTTGCTGGTGCTGCCCGTCAACCGGGTGGTCTGGTCGTCGATCTCCTCCAGCCGTCCGAGGCGGCGGGGGAGCCAGGCGATGCGGTCGAGCGGGGCGTCGATGACGACCTCCACGGGGTGGTCCCACCCGACGGCGAGGTGCTCCTCGAGGGCGGCGACCGGGTCGAGGTCGGTCGGGGGCCGGAAGCCCACGTCGAGGAGCCGGAGGCTCGTGACCCGGTCGATCCGGTAGGCGCGGGTCGCCTCCGAGTGGTGCGACCAGCAGAGCAGGTACCACCGACCGTGCCCCACCACGATGGCCCACGGGTCGACCACGCTCTCCCACTCGCGGCCGGCCTCGGAGCGGTAGCCCAGCGACACGCGGCGGCTCGTCGACGTCGCCCGGACCAGCGTCGTGATGACGGCGGGGTCGGGGCGGGCGGCGGAGCGGTCGGGGACGGCGGCGGCCGTGCGGCGTACGGCCTCGGCCTGCGCGGCGACGGTGTCGGGCAGTGCGGCGATCAGCTTGCCGAGCGCGGAGCCGACGAGGTCGGTGGGGTCGCTGGCGGGGTGGTGCCCGTCGAGCGCGGCCATCACGAGTCCGAGCGCCTCGGCGGCGCTGAACCGCAGCGGGGGCAGGCGCAGCGCGCGGGCCACCCGGTAGCCGCCGTACTGCCCGCGGCTGCTGTCGATGTCGATGCCGGCGGCACGGAGCACCGCCACGTAGCGGCGCGCGGCCCGGTCGGAGACGCCGAGGCGCTCGCCGAGCTCGACGGCGCCGATGCCGGGGCTGGACTGGATCAGGTCGAGCGCGAGCAGCGCCCGCGCGGTGGGGTTGGTGTCGTCCACCCCGGCAGGATCGCACGACCAACGGACGCGATCCGTCCGGAATCGGTCCTAGCGTGGTCGGCATGACGACCTCCTACACCTCCGGATGGACCCCGCCGCCCTGGGAGCCGCCCGTCGCGGGCACCGAGACCGAGCACCTGCTGGGTGCGATCACCCGGATGCGGGCGACCTTCCGCTGGAAGACGGGCGACCTCGACGCGGCCGGGCTCTCCGGCACCTTCGGCCCCTCCGCCCTCACGCTCGGCGGCCTGCTCCTGCACCTCGCGATGGTCGAGGACCACATGTTCGCCACCAAGCTGCGCGGCGAGGAGGTGGTCGAGCCGTGGCGCTCCCTGGGCCACGACGGCACCGACGAGTGGGAGTTCGACGGGGCGGCTGCCCGGTTCGCCCCCGAGGAGCTCTACCGGGTGTACGACGACGCGGTCGAGCGCGCCGACGGGCGCATCGCCGTCGCCCTGGACGAGGGCGGCCTCGACTTCGTGTGCCACGTCGACGACGGCAACGGCAACCACGCGTCCCTGCGCCGGCTGCTCTTCGACCACCTCGAGGAGTACGGCCGGCACACCGGGCACGCGGACCTGCTCCGCGAGTCGGTGGACGGGGTCACCGGCGAGGACCCGCCGGACGACTGGACCCGCTGAGGTCGTCCCGACCCGGCGCCGTCAGGACCTCTCCGCGGCGTCGACCGTGTCCAGCGCGGCGGGCGTCACCGGGTCCACCAGGTCGGCGTACTCCGTGTGCTTGCCGACGAAGCGCTTGACGTAGGGGCACACGGGTACGACGCGCAGCCCGGCCTCGCGGGTGGCGTCGAGGGCACGGGTGACCAGCTCGCCGGCCAGGCCCTGACCGGCGTACTCGTCGCCGACCTCGGTGTGGAAGAAGATCCGCTGCGCGCCGGCGTCGACGAACTGCGTCAGGCCGGCGCGGGTGCCGTCCACGGAGATCTCGAAGCGGTCGCCGGCCAGGGTCACGTCGGTGGTCATGGGGTCAGCCTAGGAGCCCCCTGCGCGGGCGACCCCGCGCCACGGATCGTCCCCAACGCCGGGAACGGCGTGTCGAGTCCACAGGTCGTGATCGCCCCCGTGCCCGGGTCGCTCCGCGAGGGCACCGTGGACCCACCGACACGAGTGAGGAGCACGAGATGTGGCCAGCTGATGGGGAGACGGCCAGCGGAGAGACGGCCAGCGGGGGGCCGGCCGGCCTGATGCGGGTGGAGTACGACGCCCTCTCGCGCGCCGCGGTCGAGGAGCGCGCGGTGCGCAACGCGGTGATCCGGTTGCAGGAGGAGCGTCGGGAGGCCGCCCTGCCCCCGGCCGCGCTGGGCCGCATCCTGCCGAGCGAGGAGCTGGTCGCTGCGGTGCGTCACGCCGACGACGCGGTCCGTCGGCGGCTGTGGGACCAGGCCCACCGGTGCCAGGAGCTCCACGAGACCCTGCGGGCCTTCCGCAACGACGTGCGGCTGGTCGACGAGGAGGTGGCGGGTCGCTTCGAGTCGCTGGCCGGGTTCCTGGGTGGCGATGTCGCGTGAGCGGGATCGCCGTGAGGTCCACCCGGCTCGAGTCCGTCGCCCTCCTCGGCAGCCTGCCCGACGAGGTGCAGGCCATCATGCGTCCCCTGGTCCAGCCGCTGCTCGAGCAGTGGGACTCCGTGGTCGGGGACCACCAGGCGGTCCGGGAGGCCGCCGAGCGGTGGCGCGGGACGGGCCGGCACCTCCACGACCTCGCCCGACGCCAGCACGGGACCGTCGACGACACCGAGGGCCGCTGGATCGGCCTGGCCCAGTGCAGCTGGACCGAGTCGGGTCGGGACGTCGGAGTGGACCTCGAGGCGCTGGCCGAGCGGTGCACCCTCATCGGTGCCTGCCTCGACGAGGCGTCCGTTGCGGTGCACGAGACCGAGCGACTGGTCCGAGATCTGGTGCGCGAGCTCCTCGAGTGGGCGGCGCTCACCCTGGCGGTCTCGGCGGTGACGGGGCTGGTGACCCTCGGCGCGTCGACGGTGGCCGGCGCCGCGACCGCCGCCGCTCGGGCAGCGGTGACCGGTGCGCGGATCACCGCCCTCGTGCGACGTCTCGCCGCTGTGCTGCACGGCATCCGACTCCGCGTTGACGCCTACCGGGACTGGGTGCAGGGGTTGTCCTTCGTCCGGCGACAGGTCGTCGAGCGTGCGGAGAAGCAGGTCGTCGGCGTCGTGGTGAAGAAGCCGCTCCGAGGTGCGACGTCGGAGGCCACCGGGATGGACGGGCAGGTCCGCGAGCCCCTCGGGGCACTGGCCTCGGCCCGCTCGCGCACCCGTCCGTGGCCGTCGCCGTGAGGATTCGGTCGGGTCACCGGGTCACCGGGTCACCGGTGCGCCGGGTCGCCGGTGCCGCGACGGCCCGAGGTGCGAGCCTCAGTCGGCGGAGGCGATGTGCACCAGCGCGTCGCCGGAGTTGACCAGCGCCTGCTCGGTGCGACCGATGACCACCCCGGTGCGGTTCGCGTGCACCAGGCGCAGGGTCTTGCCGAAGGCATCCACCAGGGCGCCGAGCCGCTCACCGTCGGTGACCTCCTGGCCCAGCGTGGCGTCGAGGTCGAGGATGCCGGTGCGCCGGGCCCGGACCCAGCCGCTGGCGCGGCACTCGACGCTCGCGGAGGGCGGGGCCACGTCGACCCCGTCGACCATGCCGAGGGCGGCGAGCACGCGGCGTACGCCCACGACGCCCGCGTCGATCGCGTAGGCGTCCATCCGCAGGCTCTCGCCCGCCTCGTAGAGCAGCACGGTCGCGCCGCGCTCGCGGGCGGCGTGCCGCAGGGAGCCGTCCCGGATCTTGGCGTGCAGCATGACCGGGGCCCCGAAGGCCGCGGCGAGGTCGTGGGTGAAGCCGTCGTCGAGGTCGGCGCGGATCTGCGGCAGGTTGGAGCGGCGGTCCGAGCCGGTGTGCAGGTCCAGCCCGACCGAGCACTTGTCGACGACCTCGGTCATCACCAGGTGGGCGATCCGGCTGGCCAGCGACCCGCGGGCCGACCCGGGGAAGGAGCGGTTCAGGTCGCGGCGGTCGGGCAGGTAGCGGTCGCCGTTCATGAAGCCGAGCACGTTGACCATGGGCAGGGCGACGACCGTCCCGCGCACCTGCTTGGGGTCGAGCCCGGCCAGCACCTGGCGGACCACCTCGACCCCCACGACCTCGTCGCCGTGGATCGCGGCGCTGATCCACATCGTGGGTCCGTCCTCGCGACCGTGCACGACGCGCACCGGCAGGCTCACGTCGGCCCCGGTGACCAGCCGGGTGATCGGCAGCTCGAGGTTGCGGATCGTGCCGGCACGCACCCGCACCGCACCGATCGCGAACGACTCGCGGGCCATCAGCCGTCCCCTCGTCGTCGCATGCGCAGACGCTAGCGGGTGGCTCGCGTCCCACCGGGTCGGTGGTCCAGCCCGACCGGGCCGGGGAATGACCTGGCGGCTCCCGGGTGTTGTCGCCAGTGACCACCGTCCCGATCACCGAGGAGTCCCCATGGCCACCGTCGTCGTCTTCGGAGGCACCGGCTACACCGGCGCCAACGTCGTCCGCGAGGCCGTCGCCCGCGGGTTCGAGGTCGTCGCGGTCAGCCGCTCCGAGCCCCGGGACCCCGTGCCGGGCGTCCGCTACGAGGCCGGTCCGGCCGAGGAGGTCGCGCGCCGTGTCGTCCCCGGCGCCGACGCCGTGGTGGCCGCCCTGTCGCCGCGCGGTGACATGGCCGGCCGCCTGGTCGAGGTGTACGGCGACCTCGCGGGCCTGGCCGCCGAGGCCGGCGCGCGTTACCTCCAGGTCGGAGGCTTCAGCTCGCTGCGCCCCGCGCCCGGCGCCCCGCGCTTCGTCGAGGGCGAGATCGCCGCCGAGTACCGCGGCGAGGCGCTCGAGGGCGAGGCCACCCGGGTGATGCTCGTCGAGCAGGCGCCCGCCGACCTCGACTGGGTCTTCGTC
>NZ_JBFUMD010000195.1:0-6534 GCF_054049555.1 Nocardioides sp. P5_C9_2 | reverse complement strand
GCTTGTCGGTGTCGTCGGCGAGGCTGTACGCCGCGCCCGCGGTGTCGGTGAGCGGCTGGCCGTCCACCTCGAAGGGCGGGTCGAGCACCGTGCCGGCGAACTCCGCGTCACCACCCGACGAGCCGCCGCAGCCGGCCAGCAGGACCGCCGCCAGGACAGCGGTGACGAGCGCCCCGGGAGTCCTCCTACGCACCCCGCACCCCACGCGCCAGGTCCTCGGTGAGGGTTCGCAGCGCGGCGATCCCGGCCGTCGGGTCGTCGGCGTGGTCGAGCAGCGTGCGCACGAAGGCGGACCCGACGATGACGCCGTCGGCGTACGAGGCCACCTCGGCCGCCTGCTCACCGGTGCTGACGCCGAGCCCGACGCAGACCGGGAGGTCGGTGGTGGCCTTGGTGCGGGCGACGAGCGGTCCCGCCAGGTCGCTGGTGGTGGTGCGGGCGCCGGTGACGCCCATGACGGCGGTGGCGTAGACGAAGCCGCGGCAGGCCGCGGTCGTCATGGCGATGCGTTGCTCGGTGCTGCTGGGAGCCACCAGGAAGACCTTGTCGAGCCCGTGCGCGTCGGCCGCGGCGATCCACTCGGCCGCGGAGTCGGGAGTGAGGTCCGGCGTGATCAGGCCCGCTCCCCCGGCGGCGGCGAGGTCGGCGGCGAACCGCTCCACCCCGCTGTGTCCGACCCTACGGCTGCCGCCGTAGTGCTCCACCGGGTTCCAGTAGGTCATCACGACCGTGGGCGTGCCGGTCGCGGCGACCGCCTCGACGACGCGCAGGACGTCGCTGGTGCGGGTACCTGCCTCGAGAGCCGCCTGGGCGGCCGCCTGGATCGTGGGACCGTCCATCACCGGGTCGCTGTAGGGCAGGCCGATCTCGATGACGTCGCACCCGGCGTCGACCATGGCCCTGATGGCCTCGATCGACCCCTCGACGCTCGGGTAGCCGGCGGGCAGGTAGCCGATCAGGGCGGCGCGGCCCTCGGCCCTCGCGGTCGCGAAGGCGGTGGCCGTGGTCGCGCTCATGCGGGGTCCCCGGTCTCGTCGTCGGCCTCGCCGAGCTTGAACCACTCGGTGGCGGTGCCCATGTCCTTGTCGCCGCGGCCGCTGAGGTTGATGAGGATCGTCGCCTCGGGGCCCTTCTCGGCGGCCAGCTCGCGGGCCACCTCCATCGCGCCGGCGATGGCGTGCGCCGACTCGATCGCCGGGATGATCCCCTCGGTGCGGGCGAGCAGGGCCAGCGCGTCCATCGCCTCGGTGTCCGTGACCGGACGGTACGTCGCCCGGCCGGTCTGGGCGAGGTGCGCGTGCTGCGGCCCGACGCCGGGGTAGTCCAGCCCGGCCGAGATCGAGTGCGACTCGACGGTCTGCCCGTCCTCGTCCTGCAGGACGTAGGTGCGGGCGCCGTGGAGCACACCCGACGCGCCGGCGTGGATGGTGGCGGCGTGCCGCGGGGTGTCCACTCCGTCGCCGCCGGGCTCGAAGCCGTAGATGCGCACGTCCTCGTCCTCGAGGAACGCGGTGAACAGGCCGATGGCGTTGGACCCGCCACCGACGCAGGCGGCGATGGCGTCCGGCAGGACGCCGTACTGCTCGAGGCACTGGGCGCGCGCCTCGTCACCGATCCCGCGGGTGAAGTCGCGGACCATGCTGGGGAACGGGTGCGGTCCGGCGGCGGTGCCGAAGAGGTACGCCGTGTGGTCGACGCTGGCGACCCAGTCGCGCAGCGCCTCGTTGATGGCGTCCTTGAGGGTGGCGCTGCCGGACTCGACGGCGACGACCTTGGCGCCGAGCAGGTGCATCCGGGCGACGTTCAGCGCTTGGCGGCGGGTGTCGACCGAGCCCATGTAGACGGTGCAGTCGAGCCCGAAGTAGGCCGCCGCGGTCGCGCTGGCGACGCCGTGCTGGCCGGCGCCCGTCTCGGCGATCACGCGCTTCTTGCCCATCCGCCGGGTGAGCAGCGCCTGACCGAGGACGTTGCGGATCTTGTGGGCGCCGGTGTGGTTGAGGTCCTCGCGCTTGAGCAGGATCCGGGTGCCGACCTGCTGCGAGAGGCGCTCGGCGTGGTAGAGCCGGCTCGGCGTGCCCGCGTAGTCGCGGCAGATCGCCTCGAACTCGGCGACGAACACGGGGTCCGCCATCGCGTCGTGCCAGGCCGCGGTGAGCTCGTCGAGGGCGGCGACGAGCGCCTCGGGCATGAAGCGCCCGCCCCACGTGCCGCCGTAGTAGCCCTGCTCGTCGGCGTCGTACCGGCTGACCTGCTGGCTCATCGCTTCACTCCTGTCATGGTGCGTACGGCGGTCGTGGGGTCGCCGTCCCGGACGAGTGCCTCACCGACGAGCACGGCCCGGGCGCCCTCGCCCACGAACCGGGTCACGTCGTCGGGTCCGCTGATGCCGGACTCGGCCACCAGCACCCGGTCGTCCGGGACGAGGGGGGCCAGGCGGCCGAAGGTGTCGTTGTCGACCGCGAGGGTCTTGAGGTTGCGGGCGTTGACGCCGACCAGCTCGGCCCCGAGGGCCACCGCACGCTCGGTCTCGGCCTCGTCGTGGACCTCGACGAGCACGGTCAGGCCGAGCTCGCGTGCCTCGTCGTGCAGGCGGCGCAGGTCGTCGTCGTCGAGCGCCGCCACGATCAGGAGCGCGAGGTCGGCGCCCGCAGCACGGGCCTCGACGAGCTGGTAGCTCGTCACGATGAAGTCCTTGCGCAGGATCGGGGTGTCGACCGCGGCCCGGACGGCCAGGAGGTCGTCGAGCGAGCCGCCGAAGCGCCGGCGCTCGGTCAGCACCGAGATCGCGGCCGCGCCACCGGCGGCGTACGCCGTGGCGAGGGCGGCAGGGTCGGGGATGTCGGCGAGCTCGCCCTTGCTGGGACTCCTGCGCTTGACCTCCGCGATGACGCTCGAGCCGGGGTCGCGGAAGTGGGGCATCGGGTCGCGGGCCTGGTCGACGTCGGCGAGTGCGGCACGGAGGTCGGCGAGCGGCCTGGCGGCCTCGCGACCGGCGAGGTCCTCGCGGACGCCGACGATGATCTGGTCGAGCACGGACATGGGTCCAACCCTCTCACTCCACCGGTGGGGGTCCCGACGGCGGCTCAGGCTGCGAGCCAGGACCCGGGCAGGTTGCGCGCCACGGTGAACAGACCGACCGCGCCGAGACCCACGATCCACACGGACGGGGGCACGACCACCGGCCGCATCGCCTCTCCCCCGCGCCAGGTCGCGACCGCGCGGCGCAGCCAGAGTCCCAGCACGATCGGCAGKGCCAGGACCAGCAGCAGGTTGCTCGACGCTGCGGCGCCGAGGTCGAGCCGGGTGAGGTCGTGGACCGCGCGAAGGCTGCCGCACAGGGGGCAGTCGAGGTGGGTCAGCACCTGTGTGGGGCACCAGCCCCAGCTGCCGGCCCGGTGCGGGTCGCGCACGGCCAGCGCCAGCGTGGCGGCGACGACGAGGACCGCACCACCCAGCGGTCCGGCGAGGCGGTGCGCCCGACCCGTCATGCGTGCAGGCCCGTGGTGCGTGGGGTGAGGAGGATCAGTGCGGGTCGCCGTGGAAGCCGAGCCTGGCCATCACCAGGAACAGCGGCAGCGCGACGGCGCCGAGAGCGATGCCGACCCAGAAGATCGTCATGTTGACCGGCGAGAGCATCAACGCGATCGAGCCGACGAGGAAGCCGAGCATGGYCACGCCGACCGCGGTCCACGCAGCAGGGGTGTTGCCGTGGTTGTTGGCCATGGATGCTCCTTGGGACGTGCGGCGGCGGTGCGCTGGGACGGGCTCGACCGGTGACCCGATCGGTCGCGTCTCAGTCTAGGGGCCGCTGCCGGTCGGTCGGGTCGTGCCCCTCGTCGAGGGCCTTCCAGATCTCCAGGTTGCCCTCCGGGTCGACCGGAGCGCCCACGCCGGCCGGGGCGTCGTACCGGCGTCCCATCTCGGGCCAGGCCGGTACGAGGCGCACGGCGAGCAGGGTGGTGACCACACAGCCGACGGCGGCGACGAGGGCGGCGACGTACCAGCCGGTGAGGTGGACCGAGGCGGTGTCTGCGCCGGAGGCAGTGCGGAGCTGGTCGGCCACCGAGTCCTGGAGGGTGAAGAGCGCCCAGATCGTGGTGACGAGCAGGCCGACCGCCGCCAGCGCGGCCAMGACCATGACGGTGCGGCGGAAGCGGCCCCGGGTGACGAGCACGACGCCCCACCCGGCCAGCACGACGAGGCTGAGGGCGCCGGCCAGCGGCATCTCACCGATCCCGTCGGCCACCGCGGCGCCCAGGACGGCCGCGTCCTGGGCGGTCTCGGTGCTCAGCTGCCCCGACGTGCCCTCGACCCACGGGCTGGTGCCGGCGACCGCAGCGAGGACCGCGCTGGCGAGCCCGCCGAGGACCACGGGGCCGAAGCCGGTGCGCGTCCGCTCGTCGGAGGTGCCTTCGGCTGGCCCGATCTCAGCCATCGAGCCGGTCCGCGTCGAAGCAGGTGCGGTCGCCGGTGTGGCAGGCGGCGCCGACCTGCTCGACCTTCAGCAGCACGGTGTCCCCGTCGCAGTCGAGTCGCACCTCGTGGACGTGCTGGGCGTGCCCGGAGGTCTCGCCCTTGACCCAGTACTCCTGGCGCGAACGGCTCCAGTACGTCGCCCGCCGGGTCGCGAGCGTGCGGGCCAGCGCCTCGTCGTCCATCCAGCCGAGCATCAGCACCTCGCCGGTGTCGTGCTGCTGGACGATCGCGGGCACCAGGCCGTCGGCCGAGCGCTTGAGGCGCGCGGCGACGGCGGGATCCAGGTCGGTCACCCGTCCAGTATCAGGGGTCGATCTGCTCGGCCTCGCGGCGGCGCCACGTGGCGGCACACTCCGCGGTCACCGGGCCGGGGGCGGGCAGCTCGCGGTCGTCCCAGCGTCCGATGGCCTGCACGTCGCGCGTCGTGGAGACGAGGAACGCCTCGTCGGCCGACCGTGCCACCTCCAGGGGCTCGTCGACCTCCCGGCCCCCGCACCACTCGAGCACCAGCGCCCGGGTGACACCGGCCAGGCAGCCGCCGGCGAGGGTGGGGGTGCGGAGCTCGCCGTCGACGACGTAGAAGACGTTCGAACCAGTGCCCTCGCAGAGGTCGCCGGCGGTGTTGGCGAAGATCGCCTCGGTCCCGCCGTGCTCCTGGGCCCGAGCGAGCGCGATGACGTTCTCGGCGTACGACGTGGTCTTGAGGCCCGCCGTCGCCCCGTGCTCGTTGCGGGTCCACGGGACCGTCACCACCGCGGTGGACTCCCCCGCCGGCGCGATCGCGGAGTGGGCGACCACGAGCGTGGCGGGGCCGTCGCCACGGCCGGACCCCATCGGCGCCGGGCCGGCGGTGTAGGTGATCCGCAGCCGCCCGAGCGGGTCCTCGTTCCCGGCGAGCACCGCCTCGATGCCACGGCGTACGGCGGCCTCGTCGGGCGCGTCGAGCCCCAGGCCGGTCGCGGAGCGGGCCAGGCGCGCCAGGTGCCGGGTGAGGGCGAACGGGCGACCGTCGAGGGTCTTGATCGACTCGAAGACCCCGTCCCCGACGGTGAAGCCGTGGTCGGTGACCCCCAGCACCGCGCTGGTCGGATCGGTCAGCAGGTCGCCGTTCATCCACGCTCGCATGGCGTCACTCTAGGGAGTCCTGGCCCCTCGACGGGTCGCCGGAACACGCGTCGTGGGACCCGGTTTTGGCACGACACATTCCGTCGGCTACTGTTCCACTCGTCTTCCCGACGGGTCACCGGAGGGAAAGTGCAGGCGGACATAGCTCAGTTGGTAGAGCGCAACCTTGCCAAGGTTGAGGTCGCGAGTTCGAGTCTCGTTGTCCGCTCGGAGAGGTCTCTCCCCGTGCCTTCTTCATGTTGGGAAGGCCCCCGCGGTGGGTTGGCCGAGAGGCGAGGCAACGGACTGCAAATCCGTGTACACGGGTTCAAATCCCGTACCCACCTCCACGCTCCACAAGTGAAGAAGCACGACCTCGGGCGATTGGCGCAGCGGTAGCGCGCTTCCCTGACACGGAAGAGGTCACTGGTTCAATCCCAGTATCGCCCACAGAGAACCGCAGGTCAGAGGCCCTTTTCGAGGGCCTCTTTCCGATTTCGGGGGCCCGCCGGCGACTAGGGTCGCCGCATGCCCGACTTCACCTGGCTCCCGGCCAACCAGGCAGCGACCGCTGACGTCGAGGCGATCTTCGCCACGGGAGGCGCCCGCACGTGCCGGTGCCAGGCGCTGAAGGTGCCCGGCTGGATCTGGCGCGACACCACCCAGGAGCAGCGGGACACCGCGCTGCTCGAGCAGACCGCCTGCGGCACCACCGGACCGACGTCCGGGCTGGTCGGGTACGTGGACGGCGAGGCGGCCGGGTGGGTCGCCGTCGAGCCGCGGGAGAACTACCCCCGGCTGTGGAGCCGCAAGCAGGCGTGGATGCGGATGGATCCCGAGCTCGAGGGCGTCTGGTCGGTCACCTGCTTCGTCGTGCGCAAGGGCTGGCGCAAGGCCGGGCTGACCTACGAGCTCGCCCACGCCACCGTCGAGTACGGCGAGCAGGTCGGCGCC
>NZ_JBFUMD010000194.1:0-6563 GCF_054049555.1 Nocardioides sp. P5_C9_2 | reverse complement strand
GGCGGCGGACTGCTCGGTCGAGCCGCCGCCCTCGGCCGCCGGCGCGGCCGCCTTGCGGGTGCGCGGGGTCGTGGTCTTGCGGGCGGCGGTCTTGCGCGTGGTGCGGGTGACCGTCGGCGGTGTCGACGCGCTGCCGGCGGAGCCTTCCGCGCTGGTGTCGCCGCCGGTGCTGTCGGTGTCGTTCGGGTTGTCGTCGAGCATGTCGCTCTCCTCGCCGGCACCGGAATCGAGGTCCGGAGCCGTGTCGGCGCCGCGAGGCCGCAGGGGACGTCGGGGCGCAAAGCCTTCGTGTGGCGGCGACACCCTCCGCGTGTGCGTCACCGGGTGCGTGCCGTCACCTGCCGCGGTCGCCGGGCCCCGGGCGGGAAAGGGGCCCCGCCCACGTGGATCGCTGTCACCGACCCACAGGCCGCGTCGCGGTCTGGTGACGACCTTCATCCGATGTGCCGACCCTTGGTCGGTACGGCGAGAACGTCGTCGGCCCGTCAGCGCGATGGCGGACCACCTCGTGACGAACGTGGCGAGTATCGCACACCGGACCCCGATCCGGATCACCGCGAACCGCGGCGGGGCGAAGCTCAGACGACGAACGGATCGCCGATCGTGCCGTCCTCGGACAGCGGGCCCTGGGCCAGGCGGGTCATCAGCGGCGCCGGTCCGGGAACGACGTCCGAGACCGAGACCAGCGCCGTCAGCACGTCGTCCGGGCGTACCGCCGGCACCCCGTGCCGCAGCACCACGTCGATCGTCGAGCGGTCGTCGTACCCCGACCGGCCGACCGCGAGGCTCACGACGGCGCCGCGGGCGTCGAACTCGCGCAGGCCCTTCTTCGTCATCCGCTCCACGAGGACCTCCTCGGCCGCCAGGAACGTGGCGACCGCTGCCTCCACGACCTCCTGGGAGCCGTCGAGGTCGATGCGCCACCGGCTGGCCTCCAGCCGGTCGGCCAGCGAGCCGCCGGGCGACTCGACCACCTCGATGACGTCGAGCCCGTCGGGCAGCGACTCGTCGAGCAGGCTGTGCACCTCGGCGGGCACGAGCGCCCGGGCGAGCGCGATCTCGAGGTACTCGGCCTCGCTGGCGGAGCCGGTCGGAGCGGCGCCGGCGTAGGAGATCCGGGGGTGCGGGTTGAACCCCGACGAGTAGGCCATCGGGATGCGGGCCCGGAAGACGGCACGCTCGAAGGCGCGGCTGAAGTCGCGGTGGCTGGTGAAGCGCAGTCGGCCGCGCTTGGCGTAACGCACCCGGAGGCGCTGGACGGGGGGCGGCTGCTGCGGGGGGTCCTGGCGTGGCATGGCGGGCACAGGCTATCCGCGCCGGCGCCCGCGACGAGAAACGGGCGACGACCCACCAGGTCGGGATCAGGGCAGGCGGGCCTCGCGCATCTGGCGCGAGGCGTAGACGCTGTTCACCGACTCGCCGTCCAGCCAGGCGGTGAGCCGCTCGGCCTCGACGTCGAGGGCGGCGCGCGCGTCGGCGCCCGGCTCCTCGCGCAGCACGACGTGCACCACACCGGCGCCGTCCTGGACGTAGCAGCCGACCACCCGTCCGTCCCACCAGGCGGTGGTGCCGCCGTTGCCGTTGGTGTCGAAGAGGTACGGCACGTGGGCGCCGTCGAGGTACCACTCGCGCTGCTTCCAGCCCATCAGCGTGGGGTCGAGCACGGGCAGCAGCGCCGCCCACGGATCGACGGCGGGCTCGGGCTCGAGGTCGTCGGGCAGCACCCACCCGGTGTCGCCGGACTCCAGCGCCACCGCGACCGCCCCGAGGTCCGCGAACGCCCGGCGCACGGCGGCCTTGGTGGCACCCAGCCACCACACCACGTCGGTCTCGGTGCCGGGCCCGAAGGTCCGCAGCCACCGGCCCACCAGCGCGGCGTACCCCTCCTCGGCGGGCAGGGGCACCGGCTCCTCCCCCAGCCAGCCGGCCATCGGGGTCCACACCGGTCGAGAGATGCGCCAGTGCCCGCCGTTGCGACCACGCACCAGGTCGGCCGTGAGACCGAGGTGGGTCAGCAGGCGCGAGTGGTTCCACTGCGAGCCGGCCGAGACGGTCACCGGCGTCGACAGCTCGGGGAACAGCGACCTCAGGTCGACCGCGGCGATCCCCTCGGGGTGCTCCTCCAGGTGGGCGAGCACGCGGGCGCGGGCCCCGTCGAGCCAGGCGTCGCCGTCGGCGGCGATGCCGGCCCTCTCGACATCCTTGGCGATCCTTCGGCGCTCGCTGAGCGCCACCCGCGCCGATGCGCTCCCCCAGGCCGCCGGCAGCAGGTCCCGCGGGAAGACGAACAGCGTGCGACGCATGGCCAGCTGCTTGACCAGCGAGCGGTCGTCGTAGAGCGCCCGGTCGACGTCGGCGCGGGTGACCCCGTCGACGCGGGCGTGCACCGAGAGGTAGGGCGTCGGCGGCTCGGTGGAGTGCAGGACGGTCATGGCGCGGGTGGCCGCGACCGGGTCGACCACCCGGTGCTGCGGAGCGATGCCGTGGCGGCGCGCCATCCGGGCACGACGCTCCCCGTCGGTGACCAGGCGGACCGGCTCGCTCACGTCGTCCGCCCGCTCACATCGCGATGCTGTCGAGGCCGGCCAGGGCCGGGGTGGCCGCGAAGAGGACCAGCCCGACCGCCGCCAGCACGAGCGCGGTGCGGGTGCGCAGCAGCAGCGCGAGGAAGGCCAGCCCGAGCGGCCACAGCGCGAGGCCGTAGCGGGTGTGGATCCCGATGTACTGGCCCGTGGTGAGGAAGACCATCACGTCCAGGACGACCGGCCCGGCCGCCATGCCCAGCAGGAAGCCGGGCGCCACCTCGCGGACGAAGGGCGCCTGGTCCCGCGCCAGTCCGGCCCAGATCGCCAGCGCGGAGCCGGTCATCGCCATCGTGAACCAGACGGACGGCAGCCCCAGCGCGCCCTCGCCGTACGGGCCGAGGAAGCGGAAGCTGTCGTAGACGAGCTGGAGCGGCTCCAGCGCCGCGACGACGTAGTCGCCGGGGGGCGCCGGGTCGCCGATCTGCGTCGCACGGACGACCAGCATCCAGGCCACCGTGAAGGCCACCGTGCTGCCGGCGAGGAGGGCGCCGGCCACGAGGGCGCGCAGGCGCACCGCACGGTCGTGGGTGCCGGGCCAGGCGATCACCGCCAGCAGGGCGATCCCGAGACCGACCACCACCACGATGTTGGAGCCCTTGACCCCGGCCACGCCCAGCCCGGCGAGCACCAGCGTCCACCAGGGCCACTCGCGCCTCAGGAACCGCAGGGTCGCCAGGGCCGCCAGGGCCCCGACGGGGATGTCGAGCGCGTGCGGAGTGACGAAGGTGTACTGCTGCTGGAGCGCCGGGACGAGGAGCACCGCGGACGACGCCACCAGCGAGGCGGCCCTGCCGGCGCCCATCGCCCGGGCCAGCAGGAAGAGGGACCACATGCTCACCGCAGCCCACAGGGCGCCCACCAGACGACCGGCGAGCAGGCCGTCGTCCACGATCCCGGTGGCCTTCAGTGCGCCGGCGACCGCGCCCGTCACCCAGAAGTACGGCGGCGGGTCGGCCGCCGCCGAGTTGGGGACGTAGACCGGCTCCTTGCCGAAGCAGGGGTCGGGTAGCGGTCCGACGACCCGGATGATGCCCCGGCAGGCGCGCGTGCCCTGCGCCCAGTCGCCGATGACCTCCCCGTTGCGCATGAAGAGGTCGCCCTCGGACACCTGGTGGACGCGCTCGGAGTACTGCCACTCGTCGAAGATGCTCAGCTCGGAGTTGGCCACGGCCTGCTGGGCCACCACGGGGGCGGCGACGATCGCGAAGGCCAGGAGGAGCAGGAGGTGGCGCTGCCAGGCGGGCCGAGCGGCCAGTCGCTCCGAGAGCGGGACACGACGGCGCGTGGCCGTGGCAGCCGGCGTCGGCTGCTCCTGCGTCGATGACTCGACCACCATCTGACCCCCCTCGATCCGCCGGACAGTATGGCCCACCGGGACGTTCACGCCGGGGGTCGGGTGAGGGGCGGGCGTTGCTACCATCGCGCGGTGCCGAGAAGCGATGCCCGACCTCGTGTGCTGGTCATCGTCCCGGCCTGGAACGAGCAGGACTCGGTCGGCGCCACGGTCCGCGAGATCCACGACACCAACCCCACCGTGGACGTGCTCGTCGTCGACGACGGCTCCGGCGACCGGACGGCCGACGTCGCTGCGGCCGCCGGTGCGTCGGTGGTCCGCCTCCCCTTCAACCTGGGTGTCGGCGGGGCGATGCGCACCGGCTACCGGCACGCCCTGCGGTCCGGCTACGACGTCGCGGTGCAGATCGACGCCGACGGACAGCACGACCCCCGGTACGTCGAGGCGCTGATCGCCGAGCTCGACGGGCCCGAGGGGGTCGACATCTGCATCGGCAGCCGCTTCGCCCACCCCGACGATCCCTATCGCGTGCGCGGCCCGCGCCGCTGGGCGATGTTCCTCCTGGCCCGGGTGCTGAGCCGGCTGGCCGGCACCACCCTCACCGACGTCACGTCGGGCTTCCGGACCTGCAACCGTCGTGCGATGACCGTCTTCGCCGAGCACTACCCGGCGGAGTACCTCGGTGACACCGTCGAGTCGCTGGTGATCGCGACCCGGGTGGGCTGCCGGATCGGCCAGCTGCCGGTCGACATGCGGCCCCGGGCCGGCGGGCAGGCGAGCGCGTCGCCGGTGCGTGCGGCGATCTTCCTGTGCCGTGCCGTCGTGGCCCTGGGTCTCGCGCTCGTGCGGCGGTGGCCGGCGACCTTCGACGAGGGCCTGCCCGACAGCGGCGCCCTGCCGCAGGCAGGTGTCTCGTGACCCCGGCCGTCCTGGGCGTCGTCGTCGCCGTGATCGTCGCCGTGGTGCTGTTCGAGATGCTGCGCCGACACCGATTGCGGGAGAAGTACGCCCTCATCTGGTTCTTCGTCGCCGCGGGACTGCTCGTCGTCACGATCTTCCCCGTCGTGCTCACGACCGCCGCCGAGCTCCTGCACGTCCAGGTGCCCGCCAACCTCCTGTTCTTCCTGGGCTCGCTGCTGCTGCTCGCGATGAGCCTCCAGCACAGCTTCGAGCTGGGTCGCCTCGAGGAGCGCACCCGCACCCTGGCCGAGGAGGTCGCCCTGCTGCGCCTGGCCCTCGAGCAGCAGGACTCCGGCGCCGGGACCGACGACCGCGACGAGCCGCGCCCGTGACCGAGGAGGCCGACGGCACCCGCTCGTGGCTCCACCTGCTCGTCCCCTACTGGGGCGACCCCGCCCTGCTCGACCAGGCGCTCGCCAGCGTGCTGGGCCAGACCGACGACCGGTGGCGGGTCACGGTCATCGACGACGCCTACCCCGACCCCACCGCCCGACGGACGTGGGGCGATCACCCCGACGAACGGATCAGCTACCTGCGCAACGAGCAGAACCTGGGCGTCGCGGGCAACTTCGAGCGGGCCCGGCAGCTCGCCGACGGCGCCCTGGTGGCCTTCCTCGGGAGCGACGACCTGCTCCACCCGTCGTACGTCGCGCAGGCGTGGCGGGTGCACGAGGCACACCCGACCGCCGACGTCATCCAGCTGGGCGTCGACGTCGTCGACGAGGACGGACGACCCACCGACGGGCTCACCGAGCGGATCAAGCGTGCGCTGAAGCCGCGCGGGGAGGGTCCGCACCTCCTCGCCGGCGAGGAGCTCGCCACCAGCCTGCTGCGCGGCAACTGGCTCTACTGGCCGTCGCTGGTGTTCACCGCGGAGGCGCTCGGCGGCGTGAGCTTCCGTCAGGACCTGCCGACCATCCTCGACCTCGCGCTGGTGCTGGACCTCGTGGCGGAGGGGTCGCCGCTCGTCGTCGATCCGGTCGTCTGCTTCTCCTACCGGCGGCACGCACAGAGCGCCTCGTCGCTCGGCCTGCACGCCGGCGCCCGCTTCGAGGAGGACCGCAGGTTCTTCGCCGAGCAGGCGGACCGGATGTCGGCCCTGGGCTGGCCGCGGGCCGCGCGCGCCGCTCGCCGACGGTGGGTGTCACGGCTGCACGCACTCTCCCTGGCGCCGGCCGCGCTCCGGCAGCGCTCGGGCCGCCAGCTGCGCGCGGTCGGGCGGCACGCCTTCACCCGCTGAGCGGGACACCGCCGCTTCGGGGCCTCCCGAGCCACTCCGTTACGGTGTCCCGACATCGCATCGGGGAGAGGAACCACCAGCGTGACCACAGGCGAGACCCGCAACGTCCCACTGGGCCAGCCCACCGTCGGTGAGGCCGAGATCGACGCGATCCGGGCCGTGTTCGAGTCCGGGTGGCTGTCGGGGGCAGGCCCGACGTGCGTCGCCTTCGAGCAGGAGCTGGCGGCCGTGGTGGGCACCACCCACGCGCTGGCCACCTCCAACTGCGGATCGGCTCTCCACCTCGGCCTGCAGGTGCTCGGCGCCGGTCCCGGCGACGAGGTCATCGTGGCCGACTACACCTTCCCGGCCACCGGTCACGCCGTCGTGTGGACGGGCGCCACCCCGGTCTTCGCCGACGTCCGGGCCGACATCGGCACCGTCGACCCGGCCTCCGTGGAGTCCCTGGTCACCTCCCGCACGGTCGGCGTCATCGCGGTCGACC
>NZ_JBFUMD010000193.1:0-6610 GCF_054049555.1 Nocardioides sp. P5_C9_2 | reverse complement strand
CCCCACCGGTGGGGGTGCATCTCGGGCGTCATGCGTTACACTGTGACACATGACGTCACTTCGTCACAACGGTTCCCGGACACCCTCCTCTCCGCAGGACGGCTACCTCGACGCGGCCCGGGCCTGCATCCTCGACGTCGGGTGGCGTCGTACCACGCTCACCGAGGTCGCCCGCCGCGCCGGCGTCTCCCGGATGACGATCTACCGGGCCTGGCCGGACATGCCCCAGCTGCTCGGCGACCTGATGACCCGCGAGTGGACGGCGATCGTCACGGCGAGCGACCCGGAGCTCGACATCGCCGACCGGATCCTCGCGACCGTCCACGCGCTGCGCGACAACGAGCTCTTCGTCCGCATCGTCGAGCTCGACCCCGAGCTGCTCCTGCCCTACCTCCTGCACCGCCGCGGTCGCTCCCAGGACCTGATCCTCACCCTGATCGAGGACGCGGTCCGCGCGGGCCAGGCGGACGGCACGATCCGCGCCGGGCCCCCGACCGTGATCGCCCGCTCGCTGGTGCTGGCCGCCCACGGCTTCGTGCTCAGCGGGCACACCATGGTCGACGACGACGTGAGCGAGGAGGACCTCTACGGTGAGGCACGCCTCGTCATCGCCCGGGTCCTGGCCCCGTGAGCTCGCGATGACCCGCATCCGCGCCGGCCTCGACGACCTCCCCGACCACGTCGACCTGGTCGTGGTCGGCCTCGGGATCACCGGCGCCGGCGCCGCCCTTGACGCGGTCACCCGGGACCTGAGCGTGCTGGGCGTCGACGCCCACGACCTCGCCTTCGGTACGTCGCGCTGGTCGTCCAAGCTCGTCCACGGCGGGCTGCGCTACCTCGCCCACGGGCAGGTCGGGGTGGCCCACGAGAGCGCGGTCGAGCGCGGCATCCTGATGGAGGTCACGGCCCCCCACCTCACCCGACCGCTCCCGATGCTCGTCCCCCTCATGTCGAGCGTCTCCCGCCGGCAGGCCGGGGTGACCCGGCTCGGGTTGCGGGCCGGCGACGCGCTGCGGATCTCCGCCCACACCGATGCCGAGACCCTGCCCGCCCCCCGACGCGTGTCGGCCACCGAGGCGCTGCGGATGGCGCCGGCCCTGCGCCGCGACGGCCTGCGCGGGGGGCTGCTCTCCTGGGACGGCCAGCTCGAGGACGACGCCCGCCTGGTGACCACCGTCGCGCGCACCGCGGCGTCGTACGGCGCCCACATCCGCACCCGCTGCCGGGTCACCACCGCGACCGGCACCCGGGTGGACCTGCGCGACGAGCGCACGGGTGCCCTGCGCACCGTGACCGCCGGCGCGGTCGTCAACGCGACCGGGGTGTGGGCCGGCGACCTGGCCGCCGAGCTCAGCCTGCGCCCGAGCCGGGGCACCCACCTGGTCCTGCGTGCGGAGACGCTGCCGGGCCTCACCGTGGCCATCACCGCCCCGATCCCCGGGGAGACGAGCCGTTTCGTGCTGGTCCTCCCCCAGCCCGACGGCACCGTCTACGTCGGCCTCACCGACGAGCCGGTCGAGGGCCCCGTGCCCGACGTGCCGGAGCCGACCGAGGCGGAGATCGGGTTCCTGCTCGACGTGGTGGGGGCCGCGTTCGCCCGGCCGCTGCGCCGCGACGACGTGGTCGGGGCCTTCGCCGGGCTGCGCCCGCTCCTCGACGCCGGACCGGGGCGCACCTCCGACCTCTCCCGCGAGCACGCCGTGCTGACCGGCCCCACGGGCCTGGTGACGGTGGTCGGCGGCAAGCTCACGACGTACCGCCGGATGGCCCAGGACGCCGTCGACGCGGCCGTCGAGCACAGCGGCCTGGCCGCCGGCCCCTGCGTCACCGCGACCACGCCGCTGCTCGGCGCGGCACCCCGTGACGAGCTGGCACGGCTCGAGCTCCCGACCCGGCTGGTACGCCGCTACGGCACCGACGCCGCGCTGGTGCTGGCCGCCGCGCGGGCGACCGGGCTGGACGACGCCGAGCTGTTGGCCCCGGCCTCCGACCGGGTGCCGGTCACGCTGGCCGAGCTCGTCTTCGGGGTGACCCACGAGGGCGCGGCGGACGTCGAGGACCTCCTGGATCGGCGTACCCGGGTCGGGCTGGTCCCGGCCGATCGCGAGGTCGCCGAGCCTGTGGCCCGACGGGCCCTCGACCTCGCGTCCCAGCTGGTGTAGCCGAGTCAGCCGGCCGGGAGCGCGACGTAGGTCGTGTCGACGTACTCCTCGATGCCCTCGAAGCCGCCCTCGCGCCCGAAGCCACTCTCCTTGACCCCGCCGAACGGCGCGGCGGGGTTGGAGACCAGCCCGGTGTTGATGCCGATCATCCCGGCCTGCAGCGACTCCTGGAGCCGCATCGTGCGCGCCAGGTCGCGGGTCCACGCGTAGGCGACGAGACCGTACGGCGTGGCGTTGGCCGCGGCGACCCCCTCCTCCTCGGTGGTGAAGGTGGTGATCGGCGCGACCGGGCCGAAGACCTCCACCGAGTTGATCTGGGCCTCGGCGGGCACGTCGGTGAGCACGGTCGGCGGGTAGAAGTGGCCCGGACCGCCGGGCGCGGTGCCACCGGTGACGACCTTCGCCCCGTCGTGGACGGCGTCGGTGACCAGCTGGCTGACCGAGTCGACGGCGTCGGAGTCGATGAGCGGGCCGACCTGGACCCCGTCGTCCTGCCCGCGACCGACGCTCATCGCGCCCATCTTGCCGGCGAGCGCCGTCGCGAACTCCTCGGCGACGTCGACGTGCACGAGGAAGCGGTTGGCCGCCGTGCAGGCCTCACCCATGTTGCGCATCTTGGCGATCATCGCGCCGGCCACCGCGGCCTCCACGTCGGCGTCCTCGAAGACCACGAACGGCGCGTTGCCGCCGAGCTCCATGGAGACGCGCTGGAGGTGGTCGGCCGACTGGCGGACCAGGATCTTGCCGACCTCGGTGGATCCGGTGAAGCTCACCTTGCGCAGCCTGTCGTCACCCATCAGCGCGGAGACGACGGTGGCCGCGTCGCTGGTCGGCACCACGTTGACGACGCCGGCCGGGACGCCGACCTCACGCAGCAGGTCGGCCAGCTTGAGCATGGTGAGAGGCGTCTGCTCGGCGGGCTTGACGACCATCGTGCAACCGGCGGCCAGCGCGGGGCCGATCTTGCGGCTGCCCATCGCCAGCGGGAAGTTCCACGGCGTGRCGAACAGGCACGGCCCCACCGGACGCTTGAGGGTCAGCAGCCGGCTCTTGCCGTCCGGGGCGTTCATGAAGCGGCCGTGGATGCGCACCGCCTCCTCGGCGAACCAGCGGAAGAACTCCGCGCCGTAGGCCACCTCGCCGGCCGCCTCGGCGAGCGGCTTGCCCATCTCGAGGCTGATCGTGCGGGCGAACTCGTCGGTCCGCTCGATGATCAGCTCGTACGCCGATCGCAGCAGCTCACCGCGCTCGCGCGGGGCCGTGGCCGCCCACCCGGCCTGCGCCGCGACGGCGGCGTCGAGGGCGTCGGCCGCGTCCACCTCGCCGGCGTCGGCGACACGCGCGAGAACGGTCCCGTCGGCGGGATCCTCCACCTCGAACCGGCGGCCGTCGTTGGCCTCTCGCCACTCGCCGTCGATGAACAGGAGCTCGGGCTGATCACTCATGAAATCCATCGTGCCAGACGGCGCCGACGGTGCCGTCCGGTCTGGACCTGCGACCGCTGGACGGGGCCGGTCCTGACCAGTTCGACGATCTCGCCAAGACCGGGACGGCCCGCCCCTGGGGGTGAGACAGTTCTGCCCGCGAGCCCCTTGCTGACCCCATGCAGCAAGGGGCTCGCGTGCCTCCGGGCGCCTCCCGGAGAGGCCCGCCGCCGACCGTGGTCCCCAGCGCGGTGGAGGAACATCCCGCGTCCACCCCCGCGAACCGCCGCCCCAGTGGGGCGCCGCGCCCGAATCCGGCGGAGTGTTGGCGTCCCGAGGGAGGTCGGCTAGTCTAGGTGAACAGAAAGTGAACGGGAGGTGTCGCATGAGCGACCACACGATGACCACACCGCGGCACGACGGCCTCGTCTGCCGGTGGGTCGAGGTCACCGACGCGTCGGGACGCACGCACATGGAGGCGCGCTGGGGTGCGCCCCGGATCGCAGCGCTCGCCCCGCACGCCGCCTGAGACCGTCCGACTCCACACAAGGAGCCACCCGCCCGCCAGGGCCGGTGGCTCCTTGTCGTGCGCACGGTGTCGCGAGTGCACGGTGTCGGGAGTCACGGTGTCGGGAGTCACGGTGTCGCGGGTGCACGATGTGGACGGGTCCCCGGGAATGAAACGGACCGCGGTACTGTTTAGGTAGTTGAATTCTCCACCACCCACGGACTTCCACCATCCACGGAGTTCCACCACCTACCCAGGGAGACACCATGACCGACTTCGACACCCCCACCACCGCCATCGCCGACATCACCGGCGACTACACGATCGACCCGTCGCACAGCACCCTCGGCTTCGTCGCCCGCCACGCGATGGTCACCAAGGTCCGCGGCCAGTTCAACGGCTTCGAGGGCACCGCCCACGTCGACGCCACCGACCCGGCGCAGAGCCGCGTCGACCTGACCATCCAGGTCGCCACCGTCGACACCCGCAGCGCCGACCGCGACGGCCACCTCACCTCCGGCGACTTCTTCGACGCCGAGACCTACCCGACCATCCGCTTCGTCTCCACCGACGTGAAGCGCGACGGCTCCGAGTGGGCCGTCACCGGTGACCTGACGATCAAGGACGTCACCAAGTCGGTCACGATCCCGTTCGAGGAGACCGGCTCCGCGCAGGACCCCTTCGGCAACGTGCGCGTCGGCTTCGAGGGTGCGACCACGATCAACCGCAAGGACTTCGGCCTCACCTGGAACGCCGCGCTCGAGACCGGCGGCGTCCTCGTCTCCGAGAAGATCAAGCTGGAGTTCGACATCTCGGCGATCAAGTCCGCCTGAGCCGCTCGGCGTACCCAGCACGACCCACGACACAGCTCGAGCCGGCGCCCGCACACCACGTGCGGGTCGCCGGCTCGCTGCATGTCCGGGGCGGGCTCAGCCCTTGTGGCGCGGCTTCCGCGACCGCTCGGAGTCGTCCGAGCCCGGGGCGCGGGAGTCGGCCCGGCGCGAGGGCGGACCTCCGTCGAGGCGGATCTCGATGAGCTTGCCGGAGATCCGGGTGCCCGACAGCTTGTCCAGCGTGCCGGCCGGCAGGTCGCGGGGCAGCTCGACGAGGGAGAAGTCCGGGCGGATGTCGATGTGCCCGAAGTCCCCGCGGGACAGCCCGCCCTCGTTGGCCAGGGCGCCCACGATCTGGCGCGGCTCCACCTTGTGGCGCTTGCCGACGGCGATCCGGTACGACGCCATGTCGACGTCGGTGCGCCCGCGCGGGCGACGCTCGGGCTTGCGGCCCCCGCCCCGCTCGGGTCGCTGCTCGCGGGTGTCGAAGGTCCGCTGCACCGGCTCGGTGGCGGGGTCCAGCACCAGCGGCTGGTCGCCGTGCATCACCGCGACCAGGGCGGCGGCGACGTCGGCCTCGGGCACGTCGTGCTCGTTGACGTAGTGGGCGACGACGTCGCGGAAGAAGTCGAGCTTCTCCCCGGCCAGGGCGGCGGTGATCGCGTCGTCGAAGCGGTTGAGCCGGGTCGAGTTGATGTCCTCGATCGTCGGGATCTGCATCTGCGTGATCGGCTGGCGGGTGGCCCGCTCGATCGCGCGGAGCAGGTGCTTCTCGCGCGGGGTGACGAAGGCGATCGAGTCACCGGCACGACCGGCGCGACCGGTGCGACCGATGCGGTGGACGTAGGACTCGGTGTCGGTGGGGATGTCGTAGTTGACGACGTGGCTGATCCGCTCGACGTCGAGGCCGCGGGCCGCGACGTCGGTGGCGACCAGGATGTCGAGCTTGCCCGACTTGAGCTGGTTGACGGTGCGCTCGCGCTGGACCTGCGGCACGTCACCGTTGATCGCCATGGCCGAGAAGCCCCGGGCCCGCAGCTTCTCGGCGAGCAGCTCGGTCTCGTTCTTGGTGCGGACGAAGACGATCATCCCCTCGAAGTTCTCGACCTCGAGGATGCGGGTGAGGGCGTCGACCTTCTGCGGGTAGGAGCAGATGAGGTAGCGCTGGGTGATCGTGGACGACGTCGTGGTCTTGTTCTTGACCGTGATCTCGACGGGGTCCGCGAGGTACTTCTTGGAGATCCGACGGATCTGGGCCGGCATCGTGGCGCTGAAGAGAGCGACGTGCTTGTCGTCGGGGGTGTCGGCCAGGATCGTCTCGACGTCCTCGGCGAAGCCCATCTTGAGCATCTCGTCGGCCTCGTCGAGCACGAGGAAGCGCAGCTGCGAGAGGTCGAGCGTGCCCTTCTCGAGGTGGTCCATGATCCGCCCGGGCGTGCCGACGACGACGTGGACGCCGCGGCGCAGGGCCGAGAGCTGGACGCCGTACCCCTGGCCGCCGTAGATCGGCAGGACGTGCACGCCCTTCATGTGCGCGGCGTACTTCTCGAAGGCCTCGGAGACCTGGAGCGCGAGCTCACGGGTCGGCGCCAGGACGAGGGCCTGGGGGGTCTTCTGCGACAGGTCGAGCTGGGAGAGGATCGGCAGCGCGAAGGCCGCCGTCTTGCCGGTGCCGGTCTGGGC
>NZ_JBFUMD010000192.1:0-6611 GCF_054049555.1 Nocardioides sp. P5_C9_2 | reverse complement strand
GGCTTCCACCGGCTCCTGGGCGACGGGTCGCAGTTCGGCATCTCCATCACCTTCGCCGTGCAGCCCAGCCCCGACGGTCTCGCCCAGGCCTTCATCATCGGCGCCGACCACATCGGCGACGAGGGTGCGGCCCTGGTGCTCGGCGACAACATCTTCTACGGCACCGGGCTCGGCACCCGGCTGCGGCGCTTCGACCACCTCGACGGCGCTGCCGTCTTCGGCTACCACGTGGCCGACCCCACGGCGTACGGCGTGGTGGAGTTCGACGAGGCCGGTCGAGCGCTGTCGCTCGAGGAGAAGCCCGAGAAGCCCAAGAGCCACTTCGCGGTGCCCGGTCTCTACTTCTACGACAACGACGTGGTCGGCCACGCCGCCGACCTGAAGCCGTCGGCGCGTGGCGAGCTCGAGATCACCGACCTCAACCGGATCTACCTCGAGCAGGGGAAGCTCCAGGTCGAGGTGCTGCCCCGCGGCACGGCGTGGCTCGACACCGGCACCTTCGACTCGCTCAACGACGCCAGCAACTTCGTGCGCACCATCGAAGGCCGTCAGGGCTTCAAGATCGGCGCGCCCGAGGAGGTCGCTTGGCGGATGGGCTTCCTGTCCGACGACGAGCTGCGCCAGCGCGCCGAACCGCTGGTCAAGAGCGGCTACGGCGCCTACCTCCTCGACCTGCTCCAGGAGCAGAGCGAGGGCCAGTAGCCACGGGAGGTCAGTAGGCGCCGTTGCTGCCGAAGACCGCGCCGAAGGTGCGGCCCAGGATCGTGAGGTCCTGGAGCATCGACCAGTTGTCCACGTAGTAGAGGTCCAGGCGGATCGCCTCGTCGAACGACAGGTTGGAGCGGCCCGACACCTGCCACAAACCGGTCATCCCGGGACGCACGCGCAGCCGCCGGTGCATGTGGTCGGCGTACGCCGCCACCTCGCTCGGCAGCGGAGGGCGGGGGCCGATGAGGCTCATGTCGCCGCGCAGGACGTTGAACAGCTGCGGGAGCTCGTCCAGCGAGAAGCGGCGCAACCAGCGACCGGGACGGGTGATGCGGGGGTCGTCCACCATCTTGAACAGCCCCTCCGTGTGCCCCATCTCCGCGTGCAGGTCCTGCAGGAGCGCCTCGGCGTCGGTGAYCATCGTGCGCAGCTTGAGGCAGGAGAACTCCTGGCCGTCCTTGCCGATGCGGGTCTGGCGGAAGAGGACGGGTCCGCGGTCGAAGGCCCACACCCGGAAGGCCGCGAACGCGAGGACGGGGGAGAAGGTCAGCACCAGGCCGGCCGCGACCACCAGGTCGAAGGTGCGTTTGCCCCAGCGCGCGGCGGCCGCGGAGCGGGGCGGGTCGAGGTGGATCAGGGGGARTCCGCCCACGGGACGGATGCTCACGCGCTCGCTGGATACGTCGGTGACGCTCGGCGCGACGACCACCTGGACGTCGTGCTCCTCCAGGTCCCACACGGCCTGTCGGGTCTGCGACGAGGAGGTGAAGGCGCCACCCACCAGGAAGACCGTGTCGGCGCTGAGGGTCTCGGCAGCCCAGGCGACGTCGTCGGTGTTGCCCCAGATCTTGATGCCGGAGGCGGTGACCTCGCGGAAGTCGGTCGGCGGAGTCAGGGCGCCCACGACGCGGTAGCCCAGCCAGGACTCGCGTCGCAGGACGGCGGCGATCTCGTCCACGTGGGAGGGCAGGCCGGCCAGCACCACGCGGTGGAGAAGGACCCCCCGACGGCGGGCACTCTTGATCAGGGCGCGCAGGACGAACCGCCCCATCACGAGAAGGGGCACGCCGGTGAGGAAGGAGAAAACGTACAACCCGCGGGAGAACTCGTACTGGGCCAGGTAGCAGCCGATACCCACGAGCCCGGCGGTGATCAGCGTCGAGTTGATGACCAGCTTGTACTCGTCGGTGCCGGCGCCGAAGAGGCGCCCGCGGTAGCCCCCGAGGGCGAAGATGACGAGCACCCACAGGCCGATGGTCCCGGCGATGAAGGCCAGGGTGACGCCGCCGTCCGGGATCCCCTGGATGTTGCGGGGGAAGATGGGGAGGACCTCGCGCAGCAGGCCACCGACGGCGACGGCGGCGACCATCATGGCGAGGTCGGCGACGAGGGCCGCGAAGGGGATGCGGGCCCGGGCCCGGCGGGAGGCCTCGCGGGCTGCGGCCGGCGCGGCCGGGGTGGTGGCCGACGTCGTGTCCGAGGTCGTCGTGACGCTCGTGCGCAACCGTTCGCTGATGATCGACATGCGGTGCCCCCCACAGGCTGTCCCGGGAATGTTGGACCTGTACCGTCCAACGACCCTTTACTCTCCCAGTGATGCGGGGGGTCCCGAGCCAAATCAGGGGATCTGCGGTCGCTCTGTGGTCAAACTCTCCCGTTTCGTAACCGTTCTGTGTGTTTACCGTCCGGTAGTGAGGCGTGGGTCTCACCCCGAGGGGCGGGTGTTTCACGCCGTCGCTCTCGCGGATCAGGCCGTGGGGGTCTCGAGGTCCGCTGCGACCATCCGCGCGACCACGTCCGTGAACCCCACGGACGGCGACCAACCGAGCAAGGCGCGGGCCAGCGAGGGGTCGCCGACCAGCTCGGTCGCGTCGGCCGGACGGACGTACGCCGGATCCGTGTGGACGAGCGGTCGCCAGTCCTCGATGCCGACCTCGGCGAAGGCGGCGGCCACGAAGTCGTTCACGCTGTGGCTCTCGCCGGTGGCGATGACGTAGTCGCCGGGCTCCTCGGCCCGGGCGGCGCGGACCATCGCGTCGACGTAGTCGGGCGCCCACCCCCAGTCGCGGCGGGCGTCGAGGTTGCCGAGCACCAGCCGGTCGGCCCGGCCGCGGGCGATGGCGGCGACGGTGGCGGTGATCTTGCGGGTCACGAACGAGGCGGGCCGCCGCGGGGACTCGTGGTTGTACAGCACCAGGCTCGACGCGTGCATGCCACGCCGGCGGGAGACGCCGACCGCGAGGTGTGCGTAGGCCTTCGCGGCGCCGTACGGGTTGAGGGGTCGGATCCGGGTGTCCTCGTCCTGCGGCGTGCGGTCGGGCTCGCCGAAGATCTCGGCGCTGGAGGCCTGGACGACGCGGACGTCGTGGCCGCGCTCGTGCAGCAGGCGGGCGCTCTCGAGCAGCGCGGCCGGCGCGGAGCCGTTGACCCGGCTGACCAGGTCGGGCTCCTGCCACGACTGGGCGACCGAGCTGATCGCGGCGAGGTTGTAGACCTCGTCGGGGCCCAGGTCGAGCACCAGCCGCCGGGTCGCGTCGACGTCGGCGACGTCCCCGACGTGCAGGACCGCCTCGGTCGGGCAGTGCGCGGGGCGGCCCTCGGACTCCAGCACCAGGGCGTGCACCTCGACCCCCTCGGCGACCAGGCGCTCGGCGAGGTAGCTGCCGTCCTGGCCACCGACCCCGGTGACGAACGCGCGGGTCACCGGACCGTCACCAGCCGGCCTCGAGCGCCGCGATGTCGGCGTCGACCATCATGGCGACCAGCTCCTCGAAGCCCACGGTCGGCTTCCAGCCGAGCACCTCGCGCGCCTTGGACGCATCCCCGATGAGCTCGTCGACCTCGGCCGGGCGCATGAACGCCGGGTCCTGGCGCACGTGCCGCCGCCAGTCGTCGATGCCGACGTGCGCGAAGGCGACCTGCACCAGCTCCTCGATGGAGTGGGTGGTGCCCGTGGCGATGACGTAGTCGTCGGCCTGCGGCTGCTGCAGCATCCGCCACATCGCCTCGACGTAGTCCCCGGCGAAGCCCCAGTCGCGGCGGGCCTCCAGGTTGCCCATCACCAGCTCGTCCTGCATGCCCAGGCTGATCGCGGCGACGGCCCTGCTCACCTTGCGGGTCACGAACTCCTCGCCTCGCCGCGGCGACTCGTGGTTGAAGAGGATCCCCGAGCTCGCGTGCATGCCGTAGGACTCGCGGTAGTTGATCGTCATGTGGTGGCCGTAGACCTTGCTCACGCCGTACGGCGACCGCGGCCACAGCAGGGTCCGCTCCGTCTGCGGGACCTCCTGCACCTTGCCGAACATCTCCGAGCTCGACGCCTGGTAGAACCGCACCGCCGACGGGTCGTCGCCGGAGTGCAGGCGCACCGCCTCGAGGATGGTCAGCACCCCCATCGCGGTGACGTCGCTGGTGATGAACGCGTTCTCCCACGAGTAGGCCACGAAGCTGACCGCGCCGAGGTTGTAGACCTCGTCGGGCTCGCTGTCGTGCAGGGCGCGCAGCAGGCTGGACATGTCGGTGAGGTCGCCGTTGTGCAGGCGCACGTCGGGGACGAGGCGCTCGACCAGCTGGCGGCGGGGGTTGTTCTGCCCGCGGATGACGCCGTGGACGTCGTACCCCTTGGCGAGGAGCAGCTCGGCGAGGTAGAGGCCGTCCTGGCCGGTGATCCCGGTGATCAAGGCAGTGGGCACGGCGGACAGTCTGGCAGGGAGTCGCCTTCTCGTAGGGTGGCGCCATGAAGATCCTCGTCAGCGGCGGCACCGGCTACATCGGCTCGCACACCGTCATCCAGCTCGTCCAGGCCGGCCACGACGTGGTGATCGTCGACAACTTCAGCAACTCCCGGCCGATGGTGCTGGGGCGCCTCGAGGCGCTGACCGGCACCGCCCTGGCGATGCACTCGTTCGACCTGCGCGACTACGACAAGACCGAGCACCTCTTCGCCGCCGAGGGCTTCGACGCTGTCATCCACTTCGCCGGCTTCAAGGCGGTCGGTGAGAGCGTCGAGAAGCCGCTCGACTACTACGAGAACAACCTCGGCTCCACGTTCTCCCTCGTCCGGGCCATGCAGAAGTACGACGTCGACAAGCTCGTCTTCTCCTCCAGCGCGACCGTCTACGGCACCGACCAGGCCGCCKCGACCGAGGACCGCCCGACCTTCGCGACGAACCCCTACGGCTGGACCAAGGTCATGCAGGAGCAGATCCTCACCGACGTGGCCACGGCCGCGCCGCAGATGCGGATCGCCCTGCTGCGCTACTTCAACCCCGTCGGCGCGCACGCCTCCGGCACCATCGGGGAGGACCCGTCCGACACGCCCAACAACCTGATGCCCTACCTCGCCCAGGTGGCGGTCGGGCGCCGCGACAAGCTGAGCGTCTTCGGTGACGACTACGACACCCCCGACGGCACAGGGGTGCGCGACTACATCCACGTCGAGGACCTCGCCGCCGGCCACGTCGCCGCGCTCGAGGCGCTCACCACCACCGCCGAGCCCGTCAACGTCTGGAACCTCGGCTCCGGCCACGGCACCAGCGTCCTCGAGCTGCTGCACGCCTTCGAGAAGGCCGTCGGGCGCGAGCTGCCCTACGAGATCGTCCCGCGCCGCGCCGGCGACGTCGCGTCGTCGTACGCGGACCCGTCCAAGGCCAACCGTGAGCTCGGCTGGCGCACCACCCGGTCGGTCGAGGAGATGTGCGCCGACACCTGGCGCTGGCAGTCGCAGAACCCCGAGGGCTACAACATCTGATGCTCGCCTCCGTCGGCCTGTCCGTCGCCGCCGCGCTGCTCCCGCTGGCCGGGACGACCGTCGTCGTCGACCCCGGCCACCAGCTCGGCAACGCCAACTTCCCCGCCGAGATCAACCGGCCGGTGCCGGCCGGCGGCTTCACCAAGCCGTGCAACACGACGGGGACCGCGACCGACGGCGGGTACCCCGAGGCGACCTTCGCCTGGCAGGTCTCGCGTCGCCTCCGGGCGCGGCTGACCGACCTCGGCGCCACCGTGGTGATGACCCGCACCAGCAACCGCGCCGACCGCTGGGGGCCGTGCGTCGACGCCCGCGGACGCGCCGGCAACCGCATCGGTGCCGACCTCAAGATCAGCATCCACGGCGACGGGTCCTACGCCGCCGGGGCCCACGGCTTCCACGTGATCGCCCCCACCTCGCGGGCCGGGTGGACCGACGACATCGCCGGCCCCTCGATGGCGCTCGCCCGCTCCGTGCGGACCGGGCTGGTGCGCTCCGGGGTGCCGGTGGCGACCTACATCGCCGGGGGCGACGGGCTCGACGTCCGCTCCGACCTCGCCACCCTCAACCTCTCCGACGTCCCGACCGTGATGGTCGAGCTCGGCAACATGCGCGACCCCGGCGACGCGGCGCGGATGACCTCGGCGCGCGGGCGGGCGGCGTACGCCTCGGCGCTGCTCGCCGGGGTGCGGCGCTTCCTGCGCTGACCGGGGTGCGGGCTAGGTTGACGCCATGCCCRTCGACCCGCAGCTCCAGGACATGCTCGACTTCATCGCGTCGGCGGGCTACCCGCCGATGGAGCAGGGGACGCCGGCGCTCGCGCGGCAGGGGATGCGCGCCATGTCGGTCGACATGGTCAAGCCCGATGACGTCGTGCCGGTCGGCTCGGTCGAGGACCTGACGGTGCCCGGCGGGGCGGGGGAGCGCGACGCCCGGCTCTACCGGCCCGAGGGCGACGGCCCGTGGCCCACGCTGGTCTACCTCCACGGCGGGGGCTTCGTGGTCGGCGACCTCGACACCCACGACCAGACGTGCCGGCGCATCTGCCGCGACGCCGACGTGGCCGTGCTGAGCGTCGACTACCGGCTGGCTCCCGAGGACCCGTTCCCGGCCGGCCTCGACGACGCCCAGACCGCCACCGAGTGGGCCGCGG
>NZ_JBFUMD010000191.1:0-6621 GCF_054049555.1 Nocardioides sp. P5_C9_2 | reverse complement strand
ATGTCGCTCCACGCCTGACGCCGGCTGATGGCCGAGGCACTCTGGACCGACGTCGCGACGGCGTACGACCGGTCCTTCGCGACCCTGTGCACGGGCACGACCGACGCGCTGCTCGCCCACGTGCCGCCGGGTGCGCGGGTGCTGGACGTCGGGTGCGGCTCGGGCCACGTGACCGAGTCGCTGGTGGCCGCCGGGCACGTCGTCCACGCGGTCGACCCCGACCCGGAGATGGTCGCGCTCGCGACCTCGCGGTCCGCGGCCGACGTGCGACGGGGCGGGCTGCCCGACCTGCCGTACGACGCCGCCTCGTTCGACGCGGTCGTCGCCAACTTCGTCCTCAACCACGTCGACGACCCGCGGGCGGCCGCACGAGGGCTGGCCCCGGTGGTGCGCCCCGGCGGACACGTGGTCGCGACCGTCTGGCCGGCGTACGTGCCGCCGCAGGCCACGCTCTGGAACACCCTGCTCGACACGGCCGGCGCGGTGCGCCCCGCGATGCCACGCCTGGCGCCGGAGCTCGACTTCGAGCGCTCGCCCGACGGGTTGGGCGCCCTGCTCGCGGAGGCCGGGCTCGAGGTCGTGGAGGTCGGCGCGACGGAGTGGGACTGGCGCGTGCGGGCCGACGACTTCTGGGCCGGGGTGACCCGGGTGGGCAACTTCGGGGTCGCGTGGCGCGCACAGTCCGACGAGGTGCAGGAGCGGATGCGCGCCGCCTTCCGCGACACCGCCGCTCCCTGGCGCGACGGCGACGAGCTGGTCTTCGCCGTCCGTGCGGCGGTCGCGCACGCGGTCGCGCCCTGATGACGTCCACTCCGTGACCGCCTGACCCATCCGGCGCGCTCCCTGCGCCGAACCCGTGCCGGAGGTGCGGATGCCGACCCACCAGGGACAGCCGGACGGACACGACGCGTTCGTCGCGGCACGACGTGACCTGCTGGTCGCCGAGCACGGGGGCGGTCCGGTCGTCGAGGCCGCGGTCGACCGCGCCCTGGCCCGGTGCCGGCGTGGCTGGGCGCGACTCGAGCGCCGGGACGACGTGGAGACCCGGGTCCGGGAGCTGGTCGAGCTCGAGCTGGACCGACCGCGGCGGCGGCGGATCGGCCTGCGGGCCCTCGGGGTACTGCTCCTCGTCGTGGTGGCCGCGAGCCTGTGGTCGCTGCGACCGCAGCCGCCGGCCGTCACCGAGGAGTACAACCCGCTGCCGGTGCCCTGGTACGACGGAACCGACCTCCGCCTCGCGGAGGTGCGGGTGACGCTGCCGGGCCTCGGGTCCTTCGTCGCCGACGGCGACGGCGTGCTCGTGCGCCGCAACGGCGAGGTGCAGCGCGTGGACGCCGACGGCGACGTGTCGTCGTACGCAGGACCGGTCGACTTCGACCCGGACCTCGACGTCCCGCCCCCCGACCTCGACGGCAACGCCAGGCTGATCCAGTCGGTGGCGGCGCCCGGCGGCATCACGCTGCACCTCGTCGAGCTCTACAGCACCAACCCGCAGGCCGGCACCTACGTGCGGCTCTCGGAGACCGGGCGTCGGGTCTTCCTGGTCTGCCGCGACGGCGGGTGCGTCAACCGCCTGGTCGAGGCGGGCGCGCGGCTGCGCTGACCCTCGTCCGGTCGCTAGCGTGGCGCCATGCGCTCCTTCCGCCAGGTCGACGTGTTCTCCCACCTGCCCATGCGGGGCAACCGGTCGCCGTCGTGCACGGCGCCGACGACCTCACCGACGCGCAGATGCGGGCCTTCGCGCACTGGACCAACCTGAGCGAGACGACGTTCGTGCTGACGCCCACCGTGCCGGACGCCGACTACCGGGTGCGGATCTTCACCCCGGACGCCGAGCTGCCGTTCGCCGGCCACCCGACCCTCGGCACCGCGCACGCGTGGCTGGAAGCCGGGGGAGTGCCCGCCACGGAGGGTGTCGTGGTGCAGGAGTGCGGTGCCGGGCTCGTGACAGTACGACGCGACGACCGGCTGGCCTTCGAGGCGCCGCCGCTGGTGCGCAGCGGGCCCGTGTCCGAGGAGGACCTGGACCGGATCGTGCACGCCTTGCGGATCGGCCGCGACGACGTCGTCGACAGCGCCTGGATCGACAACGGGCCCGGCTGGGTCGGGGTGCTGCTGGACTCCGCCGACGCCGTGCTCGCGCTCGAGCCGGCGTGGCACGAGTTCGGCGGCCTGGACATCGGGGTGGTCGGACTCCGCCGCGATGGTGACACCGCGTGCGAGGTGCGGGCGTTCTGCCCGGGACTCGGGGTGACGGAGGACCCGGTCACCGGCTCCCTCAACGCCGGGATCGGCCAGTGGCTGGCCGGCGACGTGCTGCCCGCGTCGTACGTCGCCGCCCAGGGCACCGCCATGGGGCGGGCGGGGCGCGTGCACGTGTCGCGGGTGGGGGAGGCCGTCTGGGTCGGCGGGGACACCGTCTCCCGCATCGTGGGCGAGGTCGACCTCGGCGACTAGCCTGTCGTCATGCAGTCCTACCTCGACCTCCTCCAGCGCCTGCTCGACGACGGCGTGGCGAAGGCCGACCGCACGGGCACCGGCACGTTGTCGGTCTTCGGCCACCAGACGCGCTACGACCTGCGCGAGGGCTTCCCGCTCGTGACCACCAAGAAGGTGCACACGCGTAGCATCTTCGGCGAGCTGCTGTGGTTCCTGCGGGGCGACACCAACGTGAAGTGGCTGCACGACCGTGGCATCTCGATCTGGGACGAGTGGGCCGACGACAACGGCGACCTCGGTCCGATCTACGGCTACCAGTGGCGCTCGTGGCCCACGCCCGACGGTCGGCACGTCGACCAGGTCGCGCAGGTCATCGAGCAGATCCGCACCAACCCCGACAGCCGCCGCCACATCATCAGCGCCTGGAACGTCGCCGACGTGCCCGACATGGCGCTGCCCCCGTGCCACACGCTCATCCAGTTCTACGTCACTCCGTCCGAGTCGGGGCCGGGTCGTCTCTCGTGCCAGCTCTACCAGCGCAGCGGGGATGTCTTCCTCGGCGTGCCGTTCAACATCGCGTCGTACGCCCTGCTCACCCACATGGTCGCCCAGGTGACCGGGCTCGAGGTCGGGGACTTCGTGCACACGATCGGCGACGCGCACCTCTACTCCAACCACGTGGAGCAGGCCCGCCTCCAGCTCACCCGCGAGCCGCGGCCGCTGCCGACGCTGACCCTCGACCCCTCGGTGACGACCATCGACGGCTTCGACCTCGAGCACATCACGCTGGAGGGCTACGACCCGCACCCCGCGATCAAGGCCCCCGTTGCCGTCTGAGGCCGCGGCCCGGGTCACGCTGGTCGCGGCGTACGCCGACAACCGCGTCATCGGCGTCGACGGTGAGATCCCGTGGCGCATCCCCGAGGACTTCGCGCACTTCAAGGCCGTGACCATGGGCGGCGGGCTGATCATGGGCCGGGCGACCTGGGACTCGATCGGACGACCGCTGCCGGGCCGGACCACGATCGTGCTCACCCGGTCCGACGGCTTCGACCCGGGCTTCGAGGGCGTGCACGTCGTCCACAGCCTCGAGGCGGCGCTGGCGCTCTCCGCCGACCTCGACCTCGCGGCGTACGTCGTCGGCGGGGGGCAGGTCTACGAGCTCGCGTTGCCGGTCGCCAGCCACCAGGTGCTCACCGAGGTCCACCTGTCGCCGTCCGGGGACGCCACCTACCCGCTCTTCCCGGTCTCGGAGTGGCGCGAGGTACGCCGGGTCGCCAGGCCCGACCTGGGGCTCGACTGGGTCTGGTGGGAGCGCTACGCCTTCGGCGGCAGCGACCGGGCGTAGGTCGCGCCGCGCTCGACCCATGTGGCCAGGGCTGCGTCGTCCGCGAGCGTCTCGGTCGCGACGAGCAGCCACCCGTTCATCGGGCGTCCGCGCATCTCCATCGGACGGACGGCCTCACCGTCCAGCCACTTCTGCGACGTCGCCGGGTCGGCGCGCACCATCAGGTCGCCGCCACTGCTCGCTGCGACCGCCATGTGTCCCTCGACCATGAACCCCAGCCCGCCGAACATCTTCTTCTCGGTGACCCCGGGCTCGCCGCCGAGCTCGTCGCGGACGCGGGCGGCGAGGGCTTCGTCATAGGCCATGGAACGAGTATGAGCACGTCTCTCGGCTGGGCGCGAGAGGGCTTTCCGATGGTTGAGGAAGGACGAGGTCCTGTCTCGGAACCAAGTCGCAGAAGCGCCCAAAAATCGTGTCCACATGGCGGTCGAACGAGCCGTTTCTGGGGCTCGGTTGTCGGTGGTCACTGCTTGAGTGGACCCATGCCCAACACCACCGCACCAGTGCTCCCGGAGTCCCCGGCCGAGCTGCTGCGTGCGGTGCGTGACCTGAAGAAGTCGGCCGACCAGGCAGACGTCGACATGATGCGTCTGGGCCTCCACTGGGCCGATCTCCACATCGCCGATCCCGAGTTCGCGGAGGCCTGCTTCACCTCCCCGAAGACCTTCGCCGGCGAGGGCTCGCCCATGATCGATGAGTTCTGTGTCCCGGAGTTCGCGACGATGCTGGGACGGACCAACGACAGTGCGGGCCGGTTCCTGACCGAGTGTGTCGAGGTGGCCTACCGGCTCCCGAGGTTGTGGGGTGCCGTCACCTCCGGCCTGGTGGCCGGCTGGCGGGCCCGGATCATTGCGCAGACCACCGTCAGCCTGACGTTGGAGGCCGCGACGTACGTCGATGAGCAGGTGTTCTGGTGCGCCTCCCGGCTCACTCCCGCGGCCCTGGACCGGGTCGTGCAGGGGGCCAGGGTGCGGTTCATGCCCGAAGCGGTGGAGGAGGCGTTGGAGAAGTCCGCGGACAAGCGGCACGTCACCTTCGACCTCCAGCAGGTCTCCTACGACGGGACCATGGGCCTCGAGGCGGCCCTGGACATCCCCGACGCCCTCGCCCTGGCTGCGGCGGTGAAGTCCGGGGCCGAGCACCTCGCCCGCCTCGGATCCGCCGACACGATCGACGGCCGTCGGGCCACCGCGCTGGGTGACCTCGCCCGCCACCAGCTCGCCATCGGCTTCGACGACCAGCCGTCCGCCGACCCGCCCGCTGCTCCCGTGACCCAGGTCGTGGTCTACGCCCACCTCGCCGCCRACGCCATCACCCACCACGATCTCGCCACGCGCCCGGACGAGGCGCTGGTGGCGCGGGTCGAGCAGGCCGGCCAGCGGCTGTTGTCGGTGGACCAGATCCGCGCCTGGTGCGCCCGCCCCGACGCCCAGGTCGTGGTGAAGCACGTCATCGACCTGCGTGAGCGTCTCGAGTGCCGGGGCTACACCCCCACCGAGAAGATCCGCGACTTCGTGATCGTCCGCGACGGCACSTGCGTGTTCCCSTGGTGTGGTCGCAACGCCCGCCACTGCGACCTCGACCACGTGGTCCCCTTCGACCACGACCATCCCGACGACGGCGGGCCTACGTCCACAGACAACCTGGCCGCCCTGTGCCGGCTGCACCACCGGCTCAAGACCCACGGCCGGTGGCGGTATGAGATGACCGAGCCCGGGGTCTTCGACTGGACCAGCCCGCTGGGTCACACCTACCGCCGTGACCACACCGGCAGCACCGCCACCGGACGAGCCTGGCCCGAGCAAGGCGCCGAGCGTCCCGGCCACAGGCTCATCGAGCTCCCCGACCTCCAGACCCTTCGGTCCTTGCGCGCCCACCCGCCCGACCGGTAGCGACCCCGCCCCACACCCCGCCCCAGCGACACCGGCGGGGCCACCGGCACGTCCGCACCCGTTGCGGGCGACTCCGAGAGAGCCTTGCGACGACGACACACGGCACGCGGCCACCGACCGGCCCGCCAGCGCCGACCGGGATCGGCCTTCCAGTGGTTTCAGGGTGACGGGGGGAACCGGGGCGACGCCGAAGGTCGATCAGCGAGGGTCGGTCGCGAGGAGGTCGTAGGTGAGCTCGTCGGTGTAGGTCCCGTCGATGAGCAGGTCGCTCTGGCGCCTCCGGCCCGTTCGCACGAATCCGGCGGCCTCGGCCACCCGCTGTGACCCGACGTTCCCGACGGCGACGACGAGGGTGAGGCGCCGCATCCCACCGCCTCCATCGGCCGCTCGGGAGAAGGCTTCGTCCACGACAGCGACCGCGGCAGCCGTCGTGATGCCCATCCCACGAGCAGCTGGATGAACCCAGTAGCCAAGCGCCGCAGTGTCGGTCAGCTGACCTCCGCTGCCGATGAGGCTGATGTGCCCGAGCAGCTCGTCGGTGTCCGCGTCGGCGATCGCCCAGCTCATGTGGCTGCCCGCGGCGACCCCGGAGAGCGCACGCTCGATGAACCCTCGAGCGTGCTCCAGGTCGTACCGGTCGTTGATGATGTCGCCACCCAGCCACGTGACCGTTTCCGGGTCCGAGCATGCCTCCTGGACCCGTGGCGCATCCTTGGCCTCGAGGAGGCGGAGAGTGACACTGCGCCCGTCCGCGGCCTTGGCGATCACGTGGTGACGCATGGCGGGAACCTACCGTCCGGACCGCACGGGGGCTCGGTCGCTCAGGAGTAGCGGTGACTCTTGGCCGCGTGTCCGGCCTCGCGGGTGCAGGTGCGCCCGCTCATGTTGCGGTGGCCGCACAGGGCCGGCTCGGCGTCGGTCGTCTCGACCGGGGGAGCGGAG
>NZ_JBFUMD010000190.1:0-6644 GCF_054049555.1 Nocardioides sp. P5_C9_2 | reverse complement strand
GGCCGGCGCCGCGCTCATTCTCCCCAGACTGGGGACAACGTGTGGAGAACTACACGCATGTAGTTCTCCACAGGTGATTCCACACCTGTGGATGGGGCAGGGCACGGCGGCGCGCGCCCGGCAACTGTGGCGGCCGTCATGAAGGTCCACGCTCAGGCGTGGAGATGCATGCACTGACCCGGCCTGCGCCCTGAAGGTCCACGCACACGCGTGGAGGTTCAGCCTGAGGCCGGAGCCGGGGCGCCGCCGGCCAGGACGCCGCCGGCCAGGACGCCGCCGCTCGGAGCCGATGGCGGACAGCGATCGGTCAGGCGAGGGCGAGGGTGCGGACCGCGGCCATGGCGAGCAGCGCCAGGGTCAGGGTCGCCATTCCGCTCCACTGCACGAGGCTGCGCCGCTGCCGCGGGGCGTAGACGAGGAGCGCGGCGATCAGCGCGCCGCCGACGAGACCACCGAGGTGTCCCTGCCAGGAGATGCCCGGGACGGCGAAGGTGATGACGATGTTGAGGACGAGCAGCCCGCCGAGGCTGCGCAGGTCACCGCCGACCTTGAGGGCCACGATGCCGAGCCCGCCGAAGAGGCCGTAGATGGCGCCGGACGCGCCCAGGGTGAGCCCGATCTCCGGGGAGAGCCACAGGACCGCGACCGAGCCGGCGAGCCCCGAGATGAGGTAGAGGGCCAGGAACCGGACCCGGCCCAGGACCGCCTCGAGCTGGGGTCCGAGGACGTAGAGGGCGAGCATGTTGCCCGCGATGTGCCAGATCTCGACGTGCGCGAACTGGCTGGTGAGCACCTGCCAGTACGCGCCGTCCGCCACACCGGTCAGGAAGCGCCCCCCGACGGCGTCGCACGTCGTACGGGTCATGTCGTAGAGGTAGCCGTCCCCGGGGGCGCAGGCGCCGTTGGCGCGCAGGCCGAGGCGGTCGACCAGCGCACTGCCGGACCCGCCGGTCACCAGGATCGCCAGCCAGACCGCCACGTTGAGGCCGATGAGCACCAGCGACGTCAGGGCCGGGTTGCTCGAGCGCGCGCCGCCGTACGGCGCCTGGATGCTGCGGGTGGTCCTGGCACCCTCGGCGATGCAGGAGGGGCACTGGAAGCCGACGGCGGCGTCCCGCATGCAGTCGGGACAGATCGGCCGCTCGCAGCGCTGGCAGCGGATCCAGGTCTCGCGGCCGGCGTGCCGATAACAGGTCGGGACGCCGGCCGCGGGATCGCCGGAGGTCGGCTGGGTCATGCGGGTGGGAGCCTCAGCGCTCGATGGTGACCGACTCGATGGTGATCGGCTCGGCCGGTCGGTCCATCGCGCCGGTGCGGGTCGCGCCGATCGCGTCGACGACGTCGCGCGAGGACTGGTCGGCGACCTCGCCGAAGATCGTGTGCTTGCGGTTCAGCCACGGGGTGGCGCCGAGGGTGATGAAGAACTGCGAGCCGTTGGTGCCGGGGCCGGCGTTGGCCATGGCGAGCAGGTAGGGCTTGTCGAAGACGAGCTCGGGGTGGATCTCGTCCTTGAACTGGTAGCCGGGGCCGCCGGTGCCGGTGCCCTGCGGGCAGCCGCCCTGGATCATGAAGCCCTCGATGACCCGGTGGAAGCCGAGGCCGTCGTAGAACGGCCCGCTCTTGCCGTCGCCGGTCTTGTAGTCCTTGGTGCCCTCGGCGAGGCCCACGAAGTTGTCGACCGTCTCCGGCGCGTGGTTCGGGAACAAGGTGATGACGATGTCACCCTTGGTGGTCTTCAGGGTCGCCTTGGTGTCGGCCATGGTCTGCCTCTCGCGTGTCAGGAGTGCGTACGACGCAGGGGCGTCGCGCACGTGTCGACGTCGATCCTGCCATGCGCTCCTACACCGCCGCCCTTCACCCGGACGGGGCTGTCGGTCGCTTCGCGCGGCATGGTGAGATGGGTACACATCTCACAAGGAGGCCACGCATGCGCATCCGCAGGCAGAAGTCGATCATGGATCGGGCCCACGACTACGTGGAGTCCGTCGCCGACACCGTCATTCCCCAGCTCGAGGCTGCGCTGGTAACCGCGCGCACCACGGCCGGCCCCGCCCTCGCCGACGCGCGGGACAAGGCAGCCCCGCTGGTGTCCGACGCCCGCGACCGCGCCGTACCCCTCCTCCAGGACACCCGGGACCGGGCGGTCCCGCTGCTCCAGGACGCACGCGACCGGGCCGTCCCGGTGCTGGCCGAGGGCCGGGCCCTGGCGAGCGAGAAGGTGGCCGCCGGCGCCTCCCTCGCCGCCGTGAAGGCCGCGGAGGGTCGCGACCTCGCCGCCGCCAAGGTGGCCGAGCTCCGTCAGGAGCCGGAGCCGGAGCGCAGCAAGCTCAAGACCCTGCTGCTCGTCGGCAGCCTGCTCGCCGTCGGCGCTGCGGTCTTCAGCAAGCTCCGCAAGTCGCAGACCAAGGACAACTGGCAGTCGAGCTACACCCCGGCCCCGCCGGCCGGCAGCACCGCGCCGTCCGGTGCCGGAGTCACGTCCCCGCTCCCCACGAGCGGTACGGCGGGCGACCCGCTGACCGACCCCATCAAGACGCCGCTCGACCCGTCCACCCCCACGGCGGTCGACGCCGCCCAGGCCTCGGACGCCCTGACCGACCCGACCCACCGCGTGGCGGTCGACGACATCGGCGGCGGCGCCCCGGGCGAGGCGCTCAGCGACCGCGACGAGGAGCCGCACGACGTGACCACGCCGGACAGCCCGGCCGAGGTCATCGAGGTGGACGAGGTCYCGGACAACCCGCGGGACTGACTCCAGCGCGAGAACGACCACCTGCGAGCCCCGGACCTGATGGTCCGGGGCTCGCGGCGTCTGCGGCCTCGTTCCCCAGCGCCCGCGCGGCCGCGAGCACAGGTGCCGAACGTCACGGACTACCCGCGGATGCGCTCTCCTCAGGCGACGGTGCGGTGCTCGTCGATCCAGGCGTCGATCTGCTCCCACCAGCCGTAGAGCCACTCGATGCGGGCCTCCCGCCCGGCCGGGATCTCGGACCGCGGGACCTCCCACCAGCGCATCACCAGGGTCTTGTCCATCGGCAGCTCGCGCCACAGGTCGCCGACGGTCAGCAGGTGGTCGAGCCCGGTGTGCGCGACCATCACCACGTCGGCCTCGGGGGCCGCGTCGAGGGCGGCGAGGAAGCCTCCCGGGCGGGGGGCCAGCACGTTGGTCATCCGCTCCGCGCGGTCGGCCATCTGCTGCAGGCCGAGCTTGCGCAGCCGGACGATGGCCCGCTCCCGCCGGGCCGGGGTGAAGTTGCCGCCCTCGGGGAAGATCACGAACGCGTCGTTGGCGTCGAGCCCGCTGGCCAGGGCGCCGATCTGGGACTCGAGGTCCTCCCCCTCCGCCGGGTCGGGCGAGATGAAGCTGGCCGGGATCCGGCGCAGGATCACGTCGATGGCCGGGTCCCACGCGAGGGTGTCCTTGAGGACGACGCGAGGCTCGCGGCCGTACCAGTGCAGCAGCGCGTACATCAGCGTGAACGAGTCGCCCGGGCCGGCGTGGCGGCAGCAGACCAGGATCGGCCGCTCGGGGTGGCGACCGGGCGCCGGCCCGTCGGTGCGGATCCGCAGCGCGAGGACCCGTCGCGCCTCGCGGAAGAACCCCACCAGGGTGAACTGCACCAGGTCGTAGTGGATGCCGGCGAAGTACGGCGAGCGGATCCTCCAGCCGAAGCCCGACGCGAGCCAGAGCCCGAGCAGCACCAGGAGCAGCAGCGACTCGGTGGTCAGGTAGAGGAACACCACCCAGAAGAGACGCAGCGCCCGCCAGCGCCCCGGGATCACCGGCGAGATCGCGGCGGCCCCGATCAGCCACAGCGGGAACGTCACCCACAGCAGCACCGTCAGCCCGACGAGGGCGGGAGCGAGCACGAGCCGGCGCAGGACCCAGATCACGACGTCGTCCCGGTCACCCTGGTCACGGCGTCATCCTGCCGCTCACGAGCCGTCCGGGTCGAGGTGCTCGTCGAGGCAGGCCAGCGCGGCGTCGTACGACGCGTCGATGCGGCGCTGGACGGAGGAGAAGTCGCGGAAGGCCAGCATCGAGTCGTCCTTGGACGAGGTCCCGGCGGCGGGCAGGACGTGCGCCTCGACATGCTCGGGGATCTCGGCGAGCTCGCGCATGAAGCGGTGGCGGCGGGCGACCTCGAAGCTCACCCGGGCCACCTCCCAGGGACGCCGCGGCACGGTCAGCGGCCGGTCCACCCGGCCGACCTGCAGCACGAAGACCCGCGTCGCGCCGAGGGACACCGCCCGCCCGACCGGGATGGAGTTGACCAGGCCGCCGTCGAGGAAGTGCTCGACCCCGAACTCGGTCTCGACCTGCGCGGGGGGCAGCAGCCCGGGCACGGCGGCGCTGGCGACGATCGCCGGCACCAGGGGCCCGGAGTCGAACCAGTGCTCCGCCGACCGCTCGATGCTGGCCGCGCACACCTGGAAGGACACCTCGAGGTCGGCGAAGGTGGTGTCGCCGAACTCCTCGGCCAGCCGCTGGGTGAGCGGCTTGGCGGAGTAGATGTGKGTGCCCGTCGACACCGCCCGTCGGACCGTGCGCAGCGGACGGTCGTGGAAGGGCGAGGCTCCCCGGTCGGCGCTGCCGGCGGCGGTCGCCGCCCACAGGTCGGTGAGCCGCTCGATGACCGTCAGCCGCGGCTCGCGGGCCACCATCGCGCCGTTGAGCGCGCCCACGCTCGTGCCCAGCACCAGGTCGGGGGTGATGCCGCGCTCGAAGAGGGCGCGCAGCATGCCGACCTCGACGGCGCCGAGGATGCCGCCACCACCGAGGACGAAGGCGGTGGTCACGACGCGGCGCCCCTCACGTGCTCAACGCAGCTCGGGGTCCGGCTGGGGGTCCGAGYGGGACTGCAGCTCGGGGTGCTCGGCGATGGTGCGGCGGGTGGCGCGGTGCTCGGCCCAGAACGAGACGACCGGGATGGTGCCGCAGACCAGGGTCACGGCGAGGAACGGCAGGTCCCACGCCGCACGCCGGCCCAGCATGAACGCCATGATGAGGAAGATCAGGTAGAGCCAGCCGTGCGCGACCCCGAGGTAGGCCGAGATGCCGGCCCCGACGTCGTACGCCGTGCCGCCCTTGGGCATCGCCTCGGGGAAGAGGAGGTAGCCGTAGTGGAGCGGCAGGCCGACGAGGCACAGCACGATGAGCAGCACACCGACGACGGTGGCCATGACCCGGTAGCGGAGCAGAGCGGCCTTCACGACGCCGAGTCTGTCACGCGGTCCGCAGCGTGCTGGTCGCGGAGCCAGCGCCACCAGATGAAGGCCGCGAACGCGCCGAAGAACCACCACTCCACGGCGTACAGCAGGTTGCGCAGGGCGGTGAAGCGCCCCACCTCGGGGAGGGACTCGAGGCTGGCCGCCTCCAGCCCGGGCCCCGGCTCCTGCGCCACCACGTAGGCGCCGTACAGGTCGGCGTCGACGCGCTGGACCGCGTCCGCGATCCGCAGCTGCGGTACGACGTCGTCGTCCGGGTCGTCGTCCACCGCGCCGGTGCCCTCCGGCGGCTGCAGCCAGCCGGTGAGGGCGGCCGGTCCCACCGGCGGCGGGACGTCGGCGACGGGCGTCCACCCCCGCACGACCAGCACCGCGGTGTCCCCACCGGACGCGTCGAGGGCGAGCGGGGTCACCGCCCAGTAGCCGTCCTGCCCGTCCTGGGCGCGTCCGGACACCAGGAAGCTCCCCCGGTCCAGCCAGGTGCCGGCGACGTCCACCGGCTGGCCCACCTGGTCGCCGGGAAAGGGGTCGTCGGAGCCCATCACGTCGTCGAGGGCCACCGGGGCCAGGGAGGTCAGGTCCCGCGCCTCGGCGTCGCGGCGCGCCTGCCAGGCCCCGAGCTGCCACCACCCCAGCCAGCCGGCGATGCCGACGAGCACCAGGGCGAGGGCCGTGGCGCCGACGGCGCGGGGGGTGAGGATCCGCGCGGTGCTGCTGCGTGGCGGGCTCACAGGCCGGTCGGCTCCTCGGTCGGCGTCACCTCGGGGCAGACGGCGAACGGCAGCACGTCGGTGAGCACCAGGCCGGCCGCGGCGTCCGGGTGGCGCACCGTCCAGCCGATCCGTCCGGTCGAGGGGTCGACCACCGGCAGCGTGAAGGCTTCGACGAAGCCGACCGGACCCACGGTCGGGAAGTCGCCGGCGAGCGCCGCCCGGTCGAAGAGGTCGGGACGGTCCGGGCCCAGCCGAGCGGTGACGATGCCGTCGGCGAAGCCCACCGCGAAGGTCTCCAGGGGCTCGAGGTCCGTGGGGTCGTGCCGGGCCACGAGCGCGTCCTGGTCCTCCGCGTCCGCGTCGGGTCCCAGCGCCTGGGCCAGCGGCACGCAGCCGGCGCGGTAGTACGTCGCCTCGTCGGCGCCCGCGGACGTCAGGTCCACGATCCCCGGGCGCTCGGCCCACGTCTCGTCGTCCCCGGTGGCGGCACCCACCGAGACGAGGTGGCGCTCGGCGTCGACGTCGGCCCCGCCGAGCCCGGCCGCGCGGGCGTCGACCGCGCCGGCGACCCGCGCCATGTCGAGGTCGGGTCGCAGCGCCAGCACCCAGCCGGGTCCGTCGGGCGTCAGGAAGTGGGCCTCCCAGTCGACGTCGTCGGAGGTGAAGCCGTGGTCGAGGAGCAGCTCGGAGTCGTGCTCGTGC
>NZ_JBFUMD010000189.1:0-6649 GCF_054049555.1 Nocardioides sp. P5_C9_2 | reverse complement strand
GGCGACCTCATCCGGCCGCTCATCGACGGCGCGGAGCTCCTCTTCTCCAACGAGTACGAGGCCAGCCTGATCGTCCAGAAGACGGGCTGGTCGGCCGAAGAGGTCCTCGAGCGTGTCGGCACGTGGGTCGTGACGCTGGGTGCGCAGGGAGTGCGCATCGACCGCAAGGGCGAGGAGTCCGTCCTCGTCGCGGCGGTCCCGGAGATCCGGAAGGTCGAGCCGACCGGGGTCGGCGACGCCTTCCGCGCCGGCTTCCTCGCCGCCCTGGACTGGGACCTCGGCCTGGAGCGCGCGGCCCAGCTGGGCTGCCTGCTGGCCGTCTACGTCGTCGAGCAGGTGGGCACCCAGGAGTACACGCTGTCGCGGGCCGACTTCCTGCGTCGCCTCGAGGCGGCGTACGGCGAGGACGCGGTTGCCGACGTCGCGCCGCACCTGCGCACCCTGCACCCCTGACGCCGACGCGTCAGCGCAGTCGCCGCACCAGGTAGCGCGGCACCCCGTCGTCGCTGAGGTCCTGCCCGACGTACTCCTGCTCACGCATCCGGCACCACGCCGGTACGTCGACGCGCGCGGCCGGGTCGTGGGCCACGACCGCGACCACCTGGCCGGGCTCGACGTCGCCCAGGTGACGGGCGAGCTCGATGACCGGCATGGGGCAGCGCAGGTCGCGGCAGTCCAGCTCGAGATCGGGCGGGGTCACGGGCCCACCCGCGCTCACAGGCCCACCCGCGTCCGCAGGTCGCGCACGACCTCGGGCAGGACGTCGCAGAAGGCGTCGACCTGGGCGCGGGTGGTGTCGCGCTGGAGGGACAGCCGCACGTTGCCGTGCGTGAGCACACCCATCGCCGCCAGCACGTGGCTCGGCGCCAGTGTGGAGGACGTGCAGGCCGAGCCGCTGGCGATCCCGAAGCCGCGGCGGTCGAGCTCGAGGACGAGGGCCTCGCCGTCGACGTACAGGCAGGAGAAGGTGACGAGGTGGGGGAGGCGGTCGTCGGGGTCCCCGACCACCTCCACGTCCGGCACCTCGGCGAGGACCCGGCGACGGACGACGTCGATGAGCCCGTGCTGGCGGGCGCCGACCTCGTCGCGCTCGGCCACGACGGCCTGCAGCGCCGCGGCGGCGGCCAGGGCGGCGGGCACGTTCTCGAAGCCGGAGGAGCGCTCGTCCGCACGGTCGTCGGCGGGGAAGGGGGTGCGCCAGCGGGTCCCCTTGCGGACCAGGAGCACCCCGACGCCGGCGGGACCGCCCCACTTGTGGGCCGAGCCGGCCGCGACGTCCCACCCGTCGGGCAGGGGGAGGCGTCCCATCGAGGCGCAGGCGTCGGTGAAGAGGGGCACGCCGTCGGGCAGCGCGCAGCGGCCGACGTCCTGGAGGGTCCCGACCTCGTGGTTGGCGCTCTGGAGGGCGACCGCGGCGACGTCGGGTGCGGAGGCTCGTACGACGAGCTCGTGCGTGTCGGTCCGTCCCCGGCCGTCCACGGCCACGGGCACCCCGCGGGCGCCCCAGGCGACGGCGTGCAGGACGGCGGAGTGCTCGACGGCCGAGTGGACGACGACGTCGCCGCGGCGCGAGCCCCGCACGAGGCCGAGCAGGCCACGGTGGACGGCGTCGGTGCCGCTGGTGGTGAAGGTGACCTCGTCGGGACGCACCCCGAGCGCGTCGGCGGTGGCCTCACGGGCGTTGTCGAGCAGCAGTCGCGCGTCCCGGGCGTGCCCGTGCAGGCGGCGCGGGTCGGCGTACCCCCGCTCCAGCGCGGCGCGCAGCACGTCGCGCGCGGCCGGGTGGAGCGGCGTCGAGGAGGCGGCGTCGAGGTCGACCGAGCGTCCGTCGGTGGCGCCCGCGAGGCCGGCGCCGGACGTGTCGCTCACCCATCGAACCTAGACCATGGCGACCGGCCCCGGCCCCGGCCGGTCGATGTGCGCGGCGACACCCCACCCGCCCCTCGCCCCGGCCCGGATCAGGGATAGTGTTCGTCCAGTCGAGACTGACCGAAAGAGAGGCTCGTTCGTGGGTCTGCAACTCCCCAAGCGTGCAGCCGTGCCCGTTCGTCGGGTCGCGACTGGTGTGGCGGTCACCGCTGTGCTGTTGCTCCTGAGCGCGTGCGACGCCGCCGAAAGCGACCAGTTCGCCCGTCTGGCGATGCCGGAACCGATCACCGAGCAGGGTCCGGCCACCTTCGACCTGTGGAAGTGGGCGTGGGTCGCCGCGCTGGCCACCGGCTTCATCGTGTGGGGCCTGATCCTGTGGGTCGTGGTCCGCTTCCGCCGTCGCAGCGACGACGAGATCCCGGTGCAGACGCGCTACAACCTGCCCCTCGAGATCTTCTACACGATCGCCCCGATCATGATGGTGATCGTCTTCTTCTACTGGACCGTCAAGGTCCAGGACGACCTCGTGGAGCTCGACCCCCAGCCCGACGTGGTCGTCGACGTCGTGGGCCAGCAGTGGTCCTGGACGTTCAACTACACCGGCCAGGGCGAGGGCGGCACCACGCCGTACACCGCCGGCACTGCCTCGCAGATCCCCACGCTGGTCCTGCCCGTCGACGAGACCGTGCAGTTCAACCTGCAGTCCCCGGACGTCATCCACGACTTCGGGGTGCCGTCGTTCCTCATGAAGATGGACGTCATCCCCGGCCGGGTCAACAAGTTCCAGGCCACGCCCACGGTCATCGGCGAGTACCGCGGCAAGTGCTACGAGCTCTGCGGCACCTACCACTCGCGGATGCTCTTCAACGTCTCTGTGGTCAGCCAGGCTGACTACGACACCTACCTCGCCGACCTTGCCGACCAGGGCTACGTCGCGGACCAGCCGCTCCTCGGTGGCGCCGACGCGACGACGCAGGCCGGCCTCGACGAGGGCGACGACCAGGAAGGGAGCCAGGAGTGACCGCCACCGCGACACCCGGCACCGCCACCACCCCGGCCTCGGGCAAGAGCCTCGGCACGCAGCTGGTCCGGATCATCACCACCACCGATCACAAGCTGATCGGCAAGATGTACCTGATCACCTCGTTCGCGTGGTTCATGGTCGGCGGCCTGATGGCCATGCTGATCCGCTCCGAGCTCGCGTTCCCCGGCCAGCAGGTCGTCAACGACGAGCTCTACAACCAGCTGTTCACGATGCACGGCACGATCATGCTGCTGCTCTTCGCGACGCCGCTGTTCTTCGGCTTCGCCAACGTGATCATGCCGCTGCAGATCGGCGCCCCCGACGTCGCGTTCCCGCGGCTCAACATGTTCAGCTACTGGCTGTTCCTCTTCGGTGGCCTCATCGCCGCCTCGGGCTTCCTGACCCCGTCGGGCGCCGCCAGCTTCGGCTGGTTCGCCTACACCCCGCTGTCGGACGGCGTCCGCTCGCCGGGCGTCGGCGGTGACCTGTGGATCATGGGCCTGTGGATGGCCGGCCTCGGCACCATCCTGGGCGCGGTCAACTTCATCACCACCATCATCTGCATGCGCGCGCCCGGCATGACGATGTTCCGGATGCCGATCTTCGTCTGGAACGCGCTCATCACCTCGCTGCTCGTGCTGATCGCGTTCCCGATCCTGGCCGGCGCGCTGCTCTCGCTCGAGGCCGACCGGTTGCTCGGGGCCCACGTCTTCGACCCGTCCCACGGCGGCCCGATCCTGTGGCAGCACCTGTTCTGGTTCTTCGGCCACCCCGAGGTCTACATCATCGCGCTGCCGTTCTTCGGCATCGTGTCGGAGATCCTGCCGGTCTTCAGCCGCAAGCCGCTGTTCGGGTACGTCGGCCTGGTCGGCGCCACGCTCGGCATCGCGATCCTCTCGGTCGCGGTGTGGGCCCACCACATGTTCGTCACCGGCGCGGTCGACCTGCCGTTCTTCTCGGGCATGACGTTCCTGATCGCGGTGCCCACCGGGGTCAAGTTCTTCAACTGGATCGGCACGATGTGGGGGGGATCTCTGTCCTTCGACACCCCGATGCTGTGGTCGATCGGCTTCCTGACGACCTTCCTCTTCGGTGGTCTGACGGGTGTCATCCTGGCCAGCCCGCCGCTGGACTTCCACGTCTCCGACTCCTACTTCGTGGTCGCCCACTTCCACTACGTCGTCTTCGGCACCGTGGTGTTCGCGATGTTCGCGGGCTTCTACTTCTGGTGGCCCAAGATGACCGGCCGGATGCTCGACGAGCGCCTCGGCAAGGCCCACTTCTGGCTGCTGTTCGTCGGCTTCCACACCACCTTCCTCGTCCAGCACTGGCTGGGTGTCGAGGGCATGCCGCGCCGCTACGCGGACTACCTGCCGGAGGACGGCTTCACCACGCTCAACCAGGTGTCCACCATCGGTGCGTTCCTGCTCGGTGCCTCGACGCTGCCGTTCCTCTACAACGTCTACGTGTCGATGAAGTCCCCGATGGTCGGCGTCGACGACCCGTGGGGCTGGGGCCGCTCGCTCGAGTGGGCCACCAGCAGCCCGCCGCCGCGCCACAACTTCCACACCCTCCCGCGCATCCGCTCGGAGTCGCCTGCCTTCGACCTCCACCACCCGGAGATCGCGATGCTCGAGCTCGACGAGAACGACGCGGCTCGTCGCGGTGACCCCGCCGACGCGCCCGAGATGCACGGTCGTGAGCAGATGCTGCGCGACCGCGTCAACGACGACGACACCACCGAAGGAGACGTCCGGTGAAGGTTGAGTCCTGGATCTTCATCATCACCACGATCTTCCTGGTCCTGGTGACGCCGGCCTACTGGTTGCTCGCCGGTGACTGGACGGGCACGTCCGCGCTGACGATGACCGCGCTGCTGACGCTGATGGTCTCGCTCTACCTCGGCTTCCACGCGGCCAAGATGGACCCGCGTCCCGAGGACCGCAAGGACGGCGAGATCGCCGATGGCGCGGGCGAGCTGGGGTTCTTCCCGCCCTACTCGTGGTGGCCGCTGTGGTGCGCCATGGCCCTCGGCACCGTGGTCTTCGCCACGGCGATGGGCGCATGGTGGCTCATGATCATCGGTGGGGCCGGCGGCATGATCGTGCTGTGCGGCTGGATCTACGAGTACTACCGCGGCGAGCACGCGCACTGATTCTGCGCCCCACCGGGGCGCGGTTACCCTTGACGGGACCTGACTCCACGTCTCTTCGGGGGAACGCTCGCCCATGCACTCACTCGCCCGGCCCGCCACCTCCTCGGTACGCCGCGTGGCCGCCGCACTCTCCGCAGTGCTGCTCTGCGCCTCGTTGGCCGCCTGCGACGCGGCCTCCCAGGAGCCCGACGCGGCACCGGACGACGCTTCGCCCTCCCAGGCCGCGGAGAAGGTCGACCCGGTGCGTTTCGCGCTGGGCGTCCGCAACGCCCGCGCCGTACCGATCGGGCAGCCCGTCGAGCTGACCGCCGAGGGCGGCGAGCTCACCGGCGTCAAGGTCGCCGCGAGCGACGGCACCCCCGTCGAGGGCGACCTGCGCAACGGCACGTGGAGCTCCACCGGGCGTCTGGAGCCCGGGACCGACTACGTCGCGCGCAGCACCGCCGAGCGGACCGACGGCCAGGCCGTGACGCGCCCGGTGCGGTTCCACACCCAGGACCTCACCCTCGACCAGCAGACCTACCCCTCCGTCGCCCCGCTCGCCGGGGAGACCGTGGGCGTCGGCATGCCGGTGATCGTCACCTTCGACGTGCCGGTCACCGACAAGGCGACCTTCGAGAAGCACATGTCGGTCACCAGCACGCCCGCCCAGCCCGGCACGTGGCACTGGATCAGCGACAACGAGGCGCACTACCGGCCCCGGACGTACTGGCAGGCCGGCACGGACGTCTCGGTCGACATCGACATCAACTCGGTGCCCGCCGGCAACGGCGTCTTCGGCCAGGAGAGCCGCACCGTGGACTTCCAGGTCGGTGACGCCCACGTCTACAAGGTCAACGCGCAGACCCACCAGATGCAGGTCTTCTCCAACGGCAGCCTGCTGCGGACGATCCCGATCACGACCGGAAAGCCGGGCTTCACCACCCGCTCGGGCACCAAGGTCATCATCGAGAAGTTCGAGGAGAAGCGGATGAACTCCGAGACCGTCGGCATCAGCGCCGACGACCCGGAGGCCTACGACATCGACGACGTCCAGTGGGCGATGCGGGTCACCTACTCCGGCGAGTTCATCCACGCCGCCCCGTGGTCGGTCGGATCCCAGGGCTCCGCCAACGTCTCGCACGGCTGCACTGGCCTGTCGACCGCTGATGCGGCCTGGCTCTACGCCATGACCCGCCGGGGCGACGTCGTCGAGTACACCGGCACCGACGAGTGGATGACGCTCACCAACGGGTACGGCGACTGGAACGCCTCCTACGCCGACTACAAGGCCGGCTCCGCCCTCTCCTGACCCTTCTGGCTTCTCTGGGGTTGTTTGGCCTCCTGCCGGGCGCTGCTCGGCATTGCCTGGCTGGGTCCGCAGGGTGGCGGCGTACGACGTCCGGGTGRCTCGTCGGYCYGTCGGCYGCCGCCAGTTGTCGCGTGCGGCTGGGTCGGTCTGTCGGCTGCCGCCAGCTGCGCGGGTGGGCCCGCAGGGTGGGCGGCGAGCGACGTCCGGGTGACCGTCGGCCTGTCGGCTGCCGCCAGTTCCGCGTCCGGCTGCCTGGTCGCAGAGGGTGGCGGCGTACGACGTCCGGGTGACTCGTCGGTCTGTCGGCTGC
>NZ_JBFUMD010000188.1:0-6687 GCF_054049555.1 Nocardioides sp. P5_C9_2 | reverse complement strand
CCGGGCCAAGACTGAGTTCGTGGCGGCGGTCAGTCACGAGCTGCGCACGCCGATGACCAGCGTGATCGGCAACCTCGAGCTGCTCCTGGACAACGAGGCGGGTTCGGTCTCCAGCCCCCAGCGGGCGGCCCTCGAACGCGCCGACCGCAACGCGCGCCGGCTGCTCGGGATGCTGGAGGAGCTGCTGCTGCTCTCGCGCGTCGAGAGCGGCACGTTCGAGCTGCGGATGCGGCGTACCGACGTCCGCGAGGTCGTCGAGCTGGCCCTGCACACGCTGGACGTCACCCGCACCCGCTCCGGGGTCCGCGTCGAGCTGCACGAGCCCGACCACCCGGTCGAGCTGGAGGCCGACGGCGAGCAGGTGGAGCGTGCGGTCATGAACCTGGTGTCGAACGCCGTGAAGTTCACGCCCGCGGGCGGCCGCGTCGACATCGACGTCCGCGACGACGGCGCGACGGTCACGATCAGCGTGAGCGACACGGGGATCGGCATCGAGACCGCCGACATGGGCCGCCTGTTCGACCGCTTCTACCGGGCGCCGGGGGCCGTGCGCGAAGCGGTCCCGGGGACGGGCCTGGGGCTCTCGATCGTCAAGGCGGTCGCCGAGCGCCACGGGGGGACCGTCGAGGTCACCTCGACCCCGGGCGCGGGAAGCACGTTCACGCTGTGCCTACCGCGGTCTCCCGATCCCGCACCGACGGCCGTGGCCCACGACGCCTGACTGGAGGACACCGGGTGCCGCGCCGCCAAACCCCTCGACCCGCGTGGACCGTGCTGGCAGGGTAGGGGCCCGACCAGAGGAGGACGGATGACGAACGAAGACCTCAAGGCCAAGATGCGCGAGGCGCTCGACAAGAAGAACACCAAGGAGAAGGGCGTCCACCAGGACGGCCCGGTCCAGGAGAAGGCCCACGGGGCCGAGGTCGAGGGTGGAGCGTCACCCAAGATGCACCGCCGCAAGGCCGGCGGCGGGGGCACCTGAGTCACCCGTCGTGACGAGCACCACGTGAGCACCCGCGCCCCTCGGGGCGCGGGTGCGGCACGATACGGGCCATGAGCACGACTGCGGGAACGACAGCGAGCAAGACCAACGCCGGCAACTTCTTCGAGGACTTCTCCCTCGGCCAGGTGATCGAGCACGCGACGCCGCGGACGATCACCGAGGGCGACCGGGCCCTGTACGGCGCGCTGTACCCCAGCCGGTTCGCGATCGCCTCGAGCGCGGAGTTCGCCGCCGCGTGCGGCCTGACCCCGGCGCCCGTGGAGGAGCTCATCGCCTTCCACGTCGCCTTCGGCAAGACCGTCCCGGACATCTCGCTCAACGCGGTGGCCAACCTCGGCTACGCCGAGTGCCGCTTCCACCGGCCGGTCGTGCCGGGCGACACCCTGCGCACCCGCTCCGAGGTCATCGGCCTCAAGCAGAACTCCAACGGTCGCACCGGCGTCGTCCACGTCCGCTCGACGGCCACCAACCAGCGGGACGAGACCGTCCTGGACTGGTGCCGCTGGGTGATGGTCCACAAGCGCGACGCCGACGCCCCGGCTCCCGAGGCCGTCGTGCCCGACCTCAAGGACGCGCTGGCCCCGGCGGACCTGGTGATCCCGGAGGGCCTCGACTTCACGGCGTACGACGTCGTGGCGGCGGGGGAGCCGCACCGCCTCGCCGACTACGCGGTCGGCGAGCGGATCGACCACGTGGACGGCGTGACCCTCACCGATCCCGAGCACATGATGGCGACGCGGCTCTGGCAGAACACCGCCAAGGTGCACTTCAACACCGACGCCCGTCCGGACGGGAAGCGCCTGGTCTACGGCGGCCACGTCATCTCCCTGGCGCGGGCGCTGTCCTTCAACGGACTGGCCAACGCCCAGCTGATCGCGGCGATCAATGCCGGCTCGCACGTCGCCCCGGCCTTCGCCGGCGACACGATCCACGCCTGGTCGGAGGTCCTGGACACGGCCGGGACGAGCGCGCCCGGCGTCGGTGCCCTGCGCCTGCGCCTCGTCGCCACGCGTGGGCGGGACGCGTCGATGACGCTCCGCGGTGACGACGGGAAGTACGCCGACGGCGTGCTGCTCGACCTCGACTACTGGGCGCTCGTCCCTGCCTGAGCCGGCGCCGCCGGCCCGGGCAGGGCGAAGTGCCGCGACAGCGGCCACACCAGCAGGATCAGCACCATCGGGACGGCGAAGCCGATGCGCAGGTTGTCGGCGCCCACGACCCCGGTGAGCACCGCCCCGAGCAGGCCGCCGACGTAGTTGAACTGGTTGAACCGGCCGATCACGACGTCGACCCGAGCCTGCCGCAGCGCGGGGTCGGTGACCCCGTCGCCGGCGATCCGGGCGGCCGCGGAGAAGGAGAGCGGCGCGATCACCGCCGCGCCCAGCCCGAGCAGCGTGAAGCCCACCACCGCCACCTGCCACGTCGGTGCCGTGACCACCAGCAGCAGCGCGAACGACGACACGAGGGTCCCGGCGCGCAGGAGGCGGACGGCGCCGTGCCGGCGGACGAGTCCGTCGCCGGCCAGCCGGGCCACCAGCGACGCCACGAGGTAGGGGAAGGTCGCCAGCGCCAGGAGCGACGTCGGGGTCGGGAAGGCCCGGTCGAGGTACGTCGGTCCCCAGGTCGCCGCCGCCGTGTCGACCATGTAGAAGAGCACCATCGCCAGCCCGACCATGACGATCGGTCGCCACGGGACCGCCACGTCGTGGGTGGCGGTGGAGATCCCGACGCGACGCAGGTACGGCAGCGTGATCGCCAGCAGCGGGACCAGCCCGATCACGCCCAGCGCGGTCACCGGGACCCCCGGGGTCACCAAGGTCAGGCCGGCGCCCAGGATCCCGCCGAACGTCCATGCACCGTGCATGGAAGGCAGGACGGGACGCCCGAGCGCGTGCTCGATCGCCACCGCCTGCATGTTGGTGCTGGCGTCGACGAGCCCCAGCGCGACGCCGTACAGCGCGAGCCCCAGCAGGAACACCGGCCACGCCTCGACCACGGTCAGCACCAGGGCGAGGGCCATCACCGCGAAGCCGGTGCGCAGCAGCACCGCGCTGTCGCGGCGCGCCGCCAGCCGCTCCGCCACGACGGAGCCGACCCCGGCGAGCAGCACCACCATCAGCAGCAGGCCGGAGAGCCCGAGCTCGTCCAGGTCCCACCGGTCGGAGAAGAGCGGCAACCGGGTCGTGGTGCTGATGAACACGAAGCCCTGGCAGCCGAAGGCCGCCATCGCCGCCACCCGGCCGCGCCGCACGGCGACAGACGTCATGGCCGCATGGTGGCACGGGTTGGGCGGCCCGGGTGCGAGACTCGGCCCATGAACGCGCACACCGCCTCGACGCAGGAGCTCTGGATCGTCCGCCACGGCGAGACGGAGTGGAGTCGCTCGGGGCGGCACACCTCCACCACAGACCTGCCGCTCACGACGCACGGTGTCGAGGTCGCGCGCGAGCTGGCCCCCCGCCTGGCGGAGGTCGACTTCGACCTCGTCCTCACCAGCCCGCGGCAGCGTGCCCGCACCACCGCCGAGCTCGTCGGCCGGCCCGGGGCCGAGGTGGACGAGGACCTCGTCGAGTGGGCGTACGGCGACTACGAGGGCGTCACCACCGCGACCATCCGCGAGACCGTCCCGGGCTGGAGCGTGTGGACGCACCCGACACCCGCCGGCGAGACGGCCGAGGAGGTGTCGGACCGGCTCGACCGGGTGGTCGCGCGCGCCCGCGAGCACCGGGGGCGCACGCTCGTGTTCGGCCACGGACACGCGCTGCGGGCCCTCACCGCCCGCTGGCTCGGCCTGCCCGTCGAGGCCGGTCGCCACTTCCGCCTCGACACCTCGACGCTGTCGGTGCTGGGCTGGGAGCGCGAGTCCTCCGTGCTGCTGCGCTGGAACTCTTGACGCCTCCCACGACCGGCGCCACCGTGGAGCAATGCTCGACCCCGGCTGCCCCCGCTGTCCGCTTCCCGTCGTCCGCGACGGCGTCGGCTGGACCTGCCGGGACCACGGGCCGGTGCCGCCGCTGTGGCGCCCGGTCGAGGCGTCGTACGACGCGTTCGTCGCCCACCTCGCGCGCTCCGGGGACTTCCCGACCCTGCTGCCCTGGCCGCTCGGTCCCGGGTGGCACGTCAGCGGTTTCGGCGTGGTCGCCGAGGACGGGAGCGCCGCCCACGCGACCGTGACCGCGGTCTCCGGCACCACGGCGCTCGACGGGCCGGTCGACGTCCTGGTGGTGAGCGAGGAGCCCGGCACCGGTGTCGGTGCCCGGGTGGCGCGCCTGAACGGTGACCCGCCGGGGGAGCTGGCGACGGACCCCCCGGTGGCCAAGGTCCGCGTCGAGCAGGTGTCGGTGCCGATGTGGTCGGTGTCGACCAGCACCCTCCCGGTCGACGTCACCGGTGTCGAGCTGGACCGGTCGATCCTGGTCGGGGAGGAGTCGGGACGCTGGCTGTGGCTGCTCATCCGTCCGGCCTCGGCGATGCTGCTGCTGCGTGACGAGTGGATCCTGCGCGACGCCTCGCGGATCGGCCCGCCGCTCGTGGAGGTGCCGTTCGGGGGTCCCGACCCCGGCTGGTGAGCGGTCGCCGATCCGTGCCGGGCGCCACCGCGGTGCCAGACTGACCCGGTGCGCATCGACCTCCACACGCATTCCTCGGTCAGCGACGGCACGGACCCGCCGGCCGTCCTGGTCCGCCGAGCGCACGAGGCCGGTCTCGACGTCGTCGCGATCACCGACCACGACACCGCCGAGAGCTGGGCGGAGGCCGAGCGCGCGGCCGCCGAGGCGCGCATCACCCTGGTCCGCGGGATGGAGATCAGCACCCGGCTGGGCCACGGCAGCGTGCACCTGTTGGCCTACCTCCCCGACCCGACGTACCCGCCACTGGCGCGGGCGCTGGGTGACATCCTCGACGGTCGCAACGACCGGGTGCCGGCGATCTGCGCCAAGCTCCGGGCCTGCGGCATCGACCTCACCGAGGACGACGTACGCCGCCGGGCCGGCGACGCCGCCGCGACCGGGCGACCGCACGTCGCCGACGCCATGATCGCGCGGGGCATGGTCGCCAGCCGCGAGGAGGCCTTCGCGACCTGGCTCAACCCCGGCCGGCCCGCCTACGTCGACCGGTACGCCGTCCCCCTCGAGGAGGCGATCGCCCTTGTGGCCGGTGCCGGGGGCGCCAGCGTGGTCGCCCACCCGTGGGGCCGGTCCCGGCTGCTCACCCCCGAGCACCTCGAACGCCTCGCCGGTCTCGGCCTGGCCGGCATCGAGGTCGACCACCAGGACCACCCGGCGCCCGTGCGCGAGGCGCTCCGCGCCCTGGCCGACGACCTCGACCTCGTGGCCACCGGCTCCAGCGACCACCACGGCCTCGGGAAGGTCGACCACGACCTCGGCTGCAACACCACGCCGCCCGAGCAGCTCGAGCGACTCCTCCAGCGGGCCGGCGACGCCGCGTCCGCGAGCGGCCGGACGACGCCGGCGCTGCTGGTGCCCTGACGGACCCGCCTACCTGCGTCCGATCGACTGGAAGCGCTGCAGCACCCCGGTCGGCACGGCCCGGGCGAGGGCGACGACGGCCTTGTACTGCGCGCCGGGCACGGAGAAGACGCGGCCCCTGGCGTGGTCGGCCAGGGCCTTCTCCACGAGGAACGACGCGTCCAGCCACATGAAGCTGTCGCCACGCGTCACCTGCATCCGCTCGTGGAACTCGGTCTTGGTGAAGCCCGGGCACAGCGCGGTGACCGTCACCCCGGCGTCGCGGTACTCGTGGGCCGCCCACTCGCTGAAGCTGTTCACCCACGCCTTCGCGGCCGAGTAGCTGCCCCGGGGAAGGAACGCCGCGACCGAGGAGACGTTGATGATGCCGCCGTGGCCGCGCTCGGTCATCGCGCCCAGCGCCGCGTGGGAGAGCCGGAGCACCGCGGTGACCAGCACCTGCAGCATCGCCACCTCGTCCTCGACCGGGTTGTCGAGGAAGCGCTTCTTGAGGCCGAAGCCGGCGTTGTTGACGAGCAGGTCGATCGGGCGCTCCCGGTCGGCCACCCGCGCCTCGACGCGCGCGAGGTCGGCCGCGTCCACCAGGTCGGCACGCAGCACCTCGACACCGACGCCCTCCTCGGTCCGGATCGTGGCCGCCACCGACTCCAGGCGCGCCTCGTCACGCGCCACCAGCACCAGGTCGTGGCCCTGCCCGGCCAGCTGACGGGCGAACTCCAGCCCGATCCCGGCGGTGGCCCCGGTGACGAGCGCGGTCGTGCGCGAGGCGGACGGAGGGGGAGGAGTGGTGGAGTTCATGGGCCCAGCATCACGGTGTCGTCTCGTCGGGGGCAACCGGGTCGGGCATGATGGGCGTCGATGACCAGATCACGCACGGTGACCCTCGCGATCGCCAACCAGAAGGGCGGCGTCGCCAAGACCACCTCCGTCGCCTCCATCGGAGCGGCGCTCGCCGAGATGGGCCACTCGGTGCTCCTCGTCGACCTCGACCCGCAGGCCTGCCTGACCTTCTCGCTGGGCATCGACCCGGAGGACCTCGAGATCTCGGTGCACCACGTGCTCACGAAGGGCGTCGACCCCTCCGAGGTCATCCTGGAGACCGAGGACGGCGTCGACCTCCTCCCGGCGACCATCGAGCTGGCCCGCGCGGAGGCCGACCTGCTGACCCGCACCGGTCGCGAGCACGTCATCAAG
>NZ_JBFUMD010000187.1:0-6724 GCF_054049555.1 Nocardioides sp. P5_C9_2 | reverse complement strand
GCACGTAGGAGGGGCGCGTCTCGAGCAGCGCGACGGCGCGCCGCAGGGCCTCCACGTTGGCGACGTGCATCCCGAGCCGGTCGCACTCCTCGTTGTCGATGACCACCACGGACCAGGCGAGGGCACGTCGCACGACCTGGGCGTAGACCCGCTCGCGGGCGGCCTCGGTCAGCAGCTTGGAGTCGRCCAGCCCCGGCACGATGCCGGCCCTGCCGGCGGGCAGGATGCACGCCCCGGCCACCAGCGGCCCGGCACAGGCGCCCCGGCCCGCCTCGTCGACCCCGGCGACGGGGTCGATGCCGGCGCGTCGCAGCGCCCGCTCGTAGCCGTAGAGCCCGGCGTCGCGGCGTACGGCGGGTCCGCTCGGCAGGCGCGGGACGGCATCCACCTCAGCGCTCCTCCCCACCGGTCACGTCGGGTCGGGCACGTCCTCGAACGTGCCCGGGCGGGTGACCCAGTCGAAGCGGTCACGCGGCCAGAGCAGCACGAAGACGCGGCCCACCACGAGGTCGACCGGCACGAACTCGGGCCCGGGGACGCAGTCGGTCTCCTTCTCCAGGTTGCACATCCGCAGGCTGGAGTCGGCCGAGTGGGCGCGGTTGTCGCCCATGACGAAGATGTGGCCCTCGGGCACCGGCTCGGAGGTCCAGTCCTTCGAGCACTGGTTGACCATCGGGCCGGCGCACTTCACCGACTTCTCCTGCTTGACGTAGCCGGCCTCGTCGAGGGGATGCCCGTTGACCATCAGGCGACCCTGGGCGTCGCAACAGCTGATCACGTCGCCGGCGGTGCCGATCACCCGCTTCACCAGGTGCCCGCCGGTCGGGTAGAGCCCGATCTTGGCCATCACCCGGGGGATGGCGCCGGTCGGGCCGGCCGCCTCGGACGCGGGGAGCCAGCCGCCCGGGTCCTTGAAGACGACGACGTCGCCGCGCTGGGGGGTGCCGCCGCCCCAGTAGGAGACCTTCTGGACGAGGATCCGGTCGTTGCGGACCAGTCCCGGCTCCATCGACTCGGAAGGGATGTAGAAGGCCTGCAGGAAGAGCGCCTTGATGACGATCGCCAGCACCAGGGCGATGCCGAGGAGCAGGATCGTCTCCTGCCACAGCGGCAGCTGGCGCCGGGTCCTCTTGCCGTCCGCAGAGCCCGCGGGGGGCCGGGCAGACGACGACCGCGGCTCCTCCTCGCCCATGTCGGTCGGGGTGGAGCCGCGGTCGGGTGAAGTCACTCGCAGAGACTAACCAGAGGTTGGCTGATGTCCTGCGTCCGCGACGCAGCGCGCGGGGATCAGCGCTCGCGGCGCTCCTTGATCTTCGCCTTCTTGCCGCGCAGGTTGCGCAGGTAGTAGAGCTTGGCGCGACGCACGTCACCGCGGGTGACGACCTCGATCGTCTCGAAGATCGGGGAGTGCATCGGGAACGTGCGCTCGACGCCGACACCGAACGAGATCTTGCGGACGGTGAAGGTGCGGCCGACGCCCGAGCCGTGGACGCGGATGACGACGCCCTGGAAGACCTGGACACGCGAGCGGCTGCCCTCGATGACCTTCACGTGGACCTTGATCGTGTCGCCGGCGCGGAAGTCGGGGACGTCGCTGCGCAGCGTGTCGCTGACGAGCTCATTGAGAACGTTGGTCATGCTTGCTCCTCACGAGTGCCACAGGCCAACCGCGGAATCGGATGGTTGATCGGGTGGTCCCACCCGTGCTGGCCGGCGGCGTCGCGCACCCCCTGTGGCAGGTGTACGTCGCGGATCCCCCGGGTGCGTGCGTCGGGGCGATCGTTTGGCCTGTGGGACCAAGGGACGAGTTTGCCAGAAAGTCCGAGCTGCCGAGAAATCGGGTCGGTGCGCTAACGGCGCTTGGTCAGGACCACCGCGCCCGGAGGGGCCTCGAGGTCCGGCCGCAGCCGGTAGCCGGCCTTCTTGTACATCCGCAGGTTGGCGGTGCTGCGGGCACCGGTGAAGAGCACGTACGTCGTCGCCTCCGGCGGCGCCGCCGCCTCCGCGTGCTCCAGCAGCAGCCGGCCGAGACCCTGGCCCTGGAGGTCGGGGGCGACCATCAGCCGGCCGACGTCCCAGCCGCCCCGGCTGGTCAGCCGGGCTCGGACGGAGCCGACCAGGCGCCCGGCGCGGCGTACGACCCAGGTCCGGTGGGCGGCGAGACCGGCCACCACGTCGTCCAGCGACTCGGTGAGCGCCGGGATGACGACCCCCGGGTTGGCCTCGAGCTCCTGGAGCCAGCACGCCCGCTGGAGGGTGTAGATCTCCCCCACGTCCGCGGGGGTGGCCGCGGAGACCTCCTCCGCACCCGGCACCGTCGAGGGCGCCACGAGGTCCGGTCGGCGCTCCGCGGTGCGGCGTACGGCCTGCTCACGACGCCACGCGGCGATCCGGCCGTGGTCACCGGACAGCAGCACGTCGGGGACGCCGTGACCGCGCCAGCTGGCGGGCTTGGTGTAGACGGGGTACTCCAGCAGGCCGTCCTCGTGCGACTCCTCGAGCAGCGACTCGGCGTTGCCCATGAAACCGGGGACCAGCCGCACCACCGCCTCGGTGATCGCCAGCGCGGCCACCTCTCCCCCGTTGAGCACGTAGTCGCCCAGCGAGATCTCGCGGACCTCGCCCAGCGTCGCGGCGTGCTCGATGACCCGCTGGTCGATGCCCTCGTACCGGCCGCACGCGAAGACGAGGTGGTCGCGGGTGGACAGGTCGCGCGCCAGGGCCTGGGTGAAGGGCTCGCCGCTCGGGGTGGTGAAGACGATGGTGGGTCGGTCGGTCGCGACCTCGTCCAGCGCATCGCCCCACGGACCCGGCTTCATCACCATGCCGGCCCCACCGCCGTACGGCGTGTCGTCGACGGTGTGGTGCCGGTCGGTCGTCCAGGACCGCAGGTCGTGGACGTGGAGGTCGAGCAGGCCCTTGTCGCGGGCCTTGCCGGGAAGGCTCAGCGAGAGCGGCGCGAGGTAGTCGGGGAAGATCGAGAGGACGTCGATCCTCACAGCTCGGTCCTCACTGCTCGCCCGCGTCCTCGTCGGGGAAGGGCGAGACGAGACCGGGACGGTCCGCGATCACGACCCGGCCGCCCGGCACGTCCACCTCCGGGACCAGCGCGGCCACGAACGGCACCAGCGTGGACCGACCGTCGACGGTGCGGATCGTGAGCAGGTCCTGCGCCGAGCCGTGCTGGACGCCGGTCAGCTCCCCGAGGTGCGTGCCGTCCAGGTCGTACGCCGCCAGCCCGATCAGCTGGTGGTCGTAGTACTCGTCCGGGTCCTCGGGGACCTCGTCGACGTCGAGCGTGGTGTGCAGCACGATGCCGCGGGCGGCCTCGGCCGCGTTGCGGTCGCCGATCTCCTCGAACGTGGCCAGCAGGGCGTTCGCGTGCCACTTGGCCCGCACCACGGTCAGCGTCCGCAGCGGGCTGTGCGACCCCTGCGGCGGCTGCGCCCGCAACGTCGTGCCGGGGGCGAAGCGGCGCTGGGGCTCGTCGGTGCGTACGTCGATCGTGACGTCACCGCGGATCCCGTGCGGCTTGCCGATGCGACCCACGACGACCTCGATCTGCTCCACGGCGAAAGGGTAGCGACCGGCCACCGCCCGAGAAGCACGGCGCCCCCGAAATGCACGGCGCCCCTCCCCGATCGGGGAGGGGCGCCGGTGGCGTGGTGCTCAGCGGCGGCGGTCGACGTCCACGAAGTCGATCCGCGCGCCGTCGCGACCCGCGAGGGCCGAGATGACGGTGCGGAACGCCGTGGCGGTGCGGCCGTTACGGCCGATCACCTTGCCGAGGTCGTCGGGGTGGACCCGGACCTCGAGGATCGACCCGCGCCGCAGCTGCTTGTCGCGGACCGAGACGTCGTCGGGATTGTCGACGACGCCACGGACCAGGTGCTCGAGCGCCTCCGCGAGCATGGTGCTCAGGCCTCGCTCTTGCCGGCGTCCTCGGCCGTGACGGTCTCGGCCGCCTCAGCCTGCTCCGCGGCACCCTCGGGGGTCTCGGAGGCGGGGACCTCGGCGGGAGCGGTCTCGGCCTTCGGCTCCTCGGCCTTCGGCTCCTCGGCCTTCGGCTCCTCGGCCTTCGGCTCCTCGACCTTGGGCTCCTCGACCTTGGCGGCCTTGGGCTCCTCGGCCTTGTCGGCCTTCTTCTTGGAGGTCGTCGCGGCGCCCTTGGGCTCCTTGGCGGCCTCCTTGAGGGCCTCGTTGAAGATCTCGAGCTTGTCGCGCTTGGGCTCCTTGACCTTCAGGGTGCCCTCGGCGCCGGGCTCGCCCCGGAACTTCTGCATGTCGCCGGTCACCTTGAGGATCGCGGCCACGGCCTCGCTGGGCTGCGCGCCCACGCCGAGCCAGTACTGCGCCCGCTCGGAGACGACCTCGATGTACGAGGGGTCCTCCTTGGGGTGGTACTTGCCGATCTCCTCGATCACTCGACCGTCGCGCTTCTTGCGCGAGTCGACGACGACGATGCGGTACTGCGGCACCCGGATCTTGCCCAGGCGCTTCAAACGGATCTTGACGGCCACGTCTGTGGTGTCTCCTTGCGAGTGGAAGGTGGTGAGGGGCCCGCAGACCAGGTGGGGACCGGGTCGGACTTCCTCGGGGGGCGCGCCGACGACCGGGATAGAGGGTCCGTCCGCTGGCGCGACTCAGCGAGACATTGTGCCAGAGCAGGTGGACGGCGCCCAATCCGGCGTCGACGCGGCCCGCCGGTCCCTGCTCAGCCCTCGGTGGGGTCCGTCCAGTCACCTTCCCACACGAGCCGGTCGAGCGACGTGACCCGTCTCCCCGCGACCCCGTGGATCACGAGCCGCTTCCCGTCCTGCTGCCAGGCCACGGCGGTGTCACAGTCGGAGCAGGAGGTCGAGGAGCTGGTGAGCACGAGTCGTCCCTCGTCGTCGTAGGTGTAGCTGCCGAGATCGAAGGTCGAGGGCTGCCCGGCGTCGTCGACGACGTAGAGGGCGTAGGTCTGCTGCTGCAGCTTGAGGCCCAGGGGAAGCACGCCGTCCTCACCGACGTACCGCGCGATGGTCCTGGCCGGCAGGCCCAGGGCCTGCGCCCGGTCCTCGGTCGTCTGGCGCTCCCACCCCGCCTCGACCACCCGAGCAGGAGGCGCGTCGCCCGCCCGCTCCGGCGGCGCGTCCTCGGGGGTGGCGGCCCCCTGGCTGTCGTCGCTGCAGCCCGCGGCCAGGGTGACGAGCACCGACAGGGCCACGACGGTGTTCCGGTCCATGATCTCCTCCTGGGGGGGCGGGGCACCCTTCGTGGAGGAACAGCCACCAGCGCCTGCCGGGGTTGACACGACCGGGTCCCGATCTCGCCACCTGCCCACGGCCGCCGGTGTCCCGGCCGCCCCTCGACCCTCGCCGGCCGGCTCCAGCACGAGGTCGTCGCCCTCCACCCGCCACGTCAGGACGGTCTCGCAGCGGGGACACCGCGTGGACGCGCTCGAGGTGACGAGGTGGCCCTCCCCGTCGTACGTCGCGTGCCCGTAGTCGCCGACCTCCACCCCGGCGTCGGTCGTGGTGGTGATCGCCCACGTCGCTCCCAGCACGGTGAGCGCCACGGGCACCCCTCCACGGCGGTCCGCCACGTCCCGGGGAGCGACACCGAGGGCGGCGGCCTCGGCCTCGCCGGCCACGCGGTACCAGGTCCCGTCCGGGACGACCGGCCCGTCGTAGGTGCGCACCTGGGGGTCCAGGGCCGCAGGTGCCGGGCCGGGCAGCACGACCAGGCCCCCACCGCGCACGGCGAGCAGCCCGGAGCCCAGGACCAGCGCAGCGGCGCTGCCGGCGGCGAGCACGACCATCGACCGTCGTCGGTGCCGACGGCGTACCGCCCGCAGCCGCCACTCCCCGTCGGGCACGAACGCGGTCGCGTTCGACTCGAGCCCTCGACGGAGCCGGTCCTCAACGCGCATCGTCGACCACCGCCTCCTCGAGCAGCGACGCCAGCCGGTGGCGGGCGCGGTGCAGGTGCTGCTTCACCGTGGAGTCGGAGACATCCAGGAGCTGGGCGACCTCGTGGACGGGACGGTCCTCCCAGTAGTGGAGCACCACCGCCGCACGCTGCATCGGGGCCAGCGCGGCGACGGCGCGGCCGACGTCGGGGTCGGGCAGGTCGTCGTACTGGGGAAGCTGGGCGACCCGCTCCTTCAGCGGCCGCGCGACCGAGCGCTGCACCTCCCGGACGGCGATCCGTATCGCCACCCGGCGCACCCACGCCTCCGGACGGTCGTACGTGGAGACGGTGCGCCAGTGCACGAGCATCCGGTAGAGCGCCTCCTGCGTGACGTCCTCGGCGAGGCCCCGGTCGTGGACGATGAGGAACACCGTGCGCGACACCGGGACGAAGCAGGCACGGAAGTACCAGTCGTAGTCCCGGTCCCCTGTGGCGCGCACGGTGGCCTCCGTCCTCCACGGCCGTTCACGAGGAGACAGTCACGAGGCACTCGACTGGTTGACGTCCTGCAGCACCCGATTCTCCTCGCCCGACGACGCCGTGTCATGCCCGACGTGGGCGACGGGCGCCGCTCAGTCCGTGCCCAGCCCGATGGAGCGCCGGAACGCCTCGACGCCCTCCACCTCGAGAGGCTGCGGGCCGCGGCGGAGGGCCTCCGGGGTCAGGAGCAGCTGGGTCATGGCGGCCTGCTCGCCGCGTCGGCTCCAGCGGCTCGTGCCGTTGGCGACGTACCCCACCTTGGCGCTGACGGCCAGCGACGCCGGGTTGT
>NZ_JBFUMD010000186.1:0-6741 GCF_054049555.1 Nocardioides sp. P5_C9_2 | reverse complement strand
TCGTCAGCCCGAGGTCCTCGAGCCGGCGGAACTCCTCCCAGTTGGCCCAGTCGCCGACCAGGTTGGAGTTGGCGATGAGCACGCGCGGCGCCCACTCGTGGGTGCGCATGACGCCGACGGGCTTGCCGGACTGCACGAGCATCGTCTCGTCGTCCTCGAGGTCGCGCAGCGTCCGGACCAGGGCGTCGTACGCCTCCCAGCTGCGGGCCGCCCTGCCGGTGCCGCCGTAGACGACGAGGTCCTCGGGGCGCTCGGCGTTGGCCGGGTCGAGGTTGTTCATCAGCATCCGCAGCGGGGCCTCGGTCTGCCACGACTTGGCGGACAGCTCGGTGCCGGTGGCGGCGTGGATGGGGAGCCGGGGGTTGTCGGTCATGCGAGTTCTCCGATCACGGACTGGGCGGCGGCGAGGACCGCGCCACTGGCGACGAGCGAGACGGCGGTCTCGATCTCGGGTGAGAGGTACCGGTCGGGGCCGGGGCCCTCGATCCCGGCACCGCGCAGGAGTCGTACGACGGCCGCGGTGGCCGGGGCCGGCGCGAGCTCGCGCATGTCGAGCGCCCGGGCCGCGGTGAGGACCTCGATGGCCACCACGCGGGTGAGGCCGTCGACCGAGCGGCGCAGCTTGCGGGCCGCCGACCACCCCATCGAGACGTGGTCCTCCTGCATGGCGCTGGAGGGGATGGAGTCCACGCTCGCCGGGACGGCGAGGCGCTTGAGCTCGGAGACGATCGCGGCCTGGGTGTACTGCGCGATCATGTGCCCGCTGTCGACGCCGGGGTCGCTGGCCAGGAACGGGTTGAGCCCGTGGCTGCGCGCCCGGTCGAGGAACCGGTCCGTACGTCGCTCGCTGATCGAGGCGACGTCGGCGGCGACGATCGCGAGGAAGTCGAGCACGTAGGCCACCGGGGCGCCGTGGAAGTTGCCGTTGGACTCGACGCGTCCCTCCTCGGCGAGGACCACCGGGTTGTCGACCGCGCTCGCGAGCTCGCGGCCGGCGACCAGCGCGGCGTGCTCGACCGTGTCGCGGGCCGCGCCGTGGACCTGCGGCGAGCAGCGCAGGGAGTAGGCGTCCTGCACCCGGTTGCAGTCGCCGGTGCGGTGCGAGGCGACGATCGCGGAGTCGGCGACCAGCGCCACGAGGTTGGCGGCCGACAGGGCCTGGCCGGGGTGCGGGCGGATGGCTTGCAGCTCGGGGGCGAAGACCCGGTCGGTGGCGAGCTGTCCCTCGACGCTCATCGCGGCGGCGATGTCGGCGGTGCGCAGCAGCATCCGCAGGTCGTTGATCGCCATCACGAGCATGCCGAGCATGCCGTCGGTGCCGTTGATGAGCGCGAGGCCCTCCTTGGCGGCGAGCTCGACCGGCGTCAGTCCGGCGGCGGCGAGCGCGTCGGCGGCGGGCATCAGCGTGCCGTCCGCGTCGCGCACCTCACCCTCCCCCATCAGGGCCAGCGCGCAGTGCGACAGCGGGGCCAGGTCGCCCGAGCAGCCGAGCGAGCCGTACTCGCGGACCACCGGGGTGATGCCCGCCGACAGCAGATCGGCCATCAGGCGCGCGGTCTCGCGGCGGACGCCGGTGTGCCCGGTCGCCAGCGTGGACAGGCGCAGCAGCATCAGGGCCCGCACCACCTCCCGCTCGACCTCGGGGCCGGAGCCGGCCGCGTGGGAGCGGACCAGCGAGCGCTGGAGCTGGGCGCGCATCTCGGTCGGGATGTGCCGGGTCGCGAGGGCGCCGAAGCCGGTCGAGATGCCGTACGACGGCGTGGCCGCGGCGGCGAGCTCGTCGACCACGGCCCGAGCCCGGTCGATGGCGGCCAGCGCGTCGTCGCCGAGGTGGACCGAGGCGCCGTCGCGGGCCACCGCGAGGACATCGGCGAAGGAGACGGGGCCGACGCCGACGACGACGGGGCCGGGGTGGGAGGTGGTGTCACTCATGCCCTCATCCAATCCCTCCGCGACGGCGGAGGACAGGGGCGCACGGCCGAGCTCGTCTCGGATCCGAGACCTCATCCCAGGGGAGGTATCTCGCGGACGAGACACGCGCCTAGGGTGACGGGAGGTGCGGCGCCGCCCGAGGACGCCGTACGGGAGCTAGGAGCAACCGTGACCACCCAGCAGATCATCTGGACCGTCGTCATCGTCGTGGCCGCGTTGGCCCTGATCGGGTTCATCGTCTCGTCGATGCGCAAGAGGAGCCGGCGGGCCAACGAGACCCGGGCCGGTGAGCTGCGTCAGGAGGCCCACCAGAGTGCCGCCGTCATCCCGGACGCGCAGGTCCGCGCCAAGGAGACCGAGGCGGAGGCGGAGCGGGCTCGCCTGGAGGCCCAGCACGCCGAGGAGCGGGCGCGGGCCGCTCGGACCGAGGTCGTCCAGCACGAGGCCGTCGTCGAGGAGCAGGTCCGTGAGGCGGACCGCCTCGACCCGAGCGTCGACCACCGCTCCAGCGACTACACGCCCGACACGTCCAGCGTCATCGGCTCCCACGCCGCCGAGCGGACCGAGCCGGAGGGCGCGGACCCGCACCCGTCGGGCGCCTCCACCGGCACCCACGCCGGCGAGCGCACGGAGACGACCGGGACGTCGACCACCGGTGACCCGGAGACCATCTTCGACAGCCGCGAGTCCGACACCACGTCCACCGACACCACGTCCACCGACACCACGGACACCCGGACGACCGAGACCGTGCCGACCGACCCGTCCACGGACACCCGGACGACCGAGACCACCGCGACCGACCCGTCCACCGGCACCCGGTCCACGGGCGAGCCGGACTGGACCGACCCCGAGCAGCGCGACGGGGGCACCGGTCCCACCGGGGGCTCCCACCGCGCCTGAGCGACGCGCACGGATCGGGCGGTTCGCATGAGCCAGGTGCCGGCCGCGTCGCGCGCCCTGCGGGTGCTGCGGTTCCTGGCCAGCCAGCCCGATCCGGTGCCGCTGGACCGGATCATGCGTGCCTGCGACCTGCCGCGCAGCACGGCGTACCACCTCGTCAACACGATGATCGACGAGGGCTTCGTGGTGCACCTGGCCGACGACCGGCGCTACGGGCTCGGCGTCGCGGCCTTCGAGGTCGGGACCGGCTACGCGCGCCAGGAGCCGCTGGGTCGCATCGCCCGGCGACCGCTCGCGGCGCTGGTCGACCAGACGGGGTACGGCGGGCACCTCGCGGTCCTGCACGGTCGTGACGTCCTCTACGTCCTCGAGGAGCGGGCGCCCGGACGTCCGCCGCTCGTGACCGACGTCGGGGTCCGGCTGCCCGCCCACCTCACGGCGAGCGGGCGCGCGATCCTGATGTCACTGCCGGCCAGCCAGGTCCGCGCGCTCTACCCCCACCGGGACAGCTTCGTGGACCGGGTCGGGACCGGCCCGACCTCACCCAGCGCGCTGCGCACCGTGCTCTCGGAGGCCCGGCAACGCGGTCACGCCGTGGAGGACGGCGAGGTCAGCCCCGGGCTGGGCAGCGTCGCTGCCCCGGTGCTCGACCACAACCGGCACCCGGTGGCCGCGGTCGCGCTGACCTTCCCGGTCGATGACGAGGTCGAGGAGGACCGCCTCGCAGGCGCCGTGCGCGCGACGGCACAGGCTTTGACGCGTCGCCTCGGCGGCTGACGCAGGGGGCGCGGGAAACCCGCCGGACACAAGGAACGCCGGGTGGTCCATGACCACCCGGCGTTTCTCTTGTCTGCGATCGAGTTGACATCGTGACTGCGGAGCGGGCCCATGTTCCCGTGCCGCGGACCCCCCCGGATCCGTGATGCTCTTCGAACGCCTCGCCTGGCCGAAGCCTGCGATCTCGATGGGACAACCATCGCAAGGGACCCTCCACGGCTCTCCCACCACAGATCCACCACTCGGTAACAATCCGGTAGCCGCGCAGGGAGCGACGCCCTGGTTGCGTCCTACACTCCGAGGGCGCGCACGGGGCGCGCACGCACACGGGGGTTCATGACGTGACGCATCGCTGGACAGCTGCCCACGCACTGCTCGCCGGACTGGTCGCCGGGCTGGTCGCTGCCGCCGGGATCGTCGTGCCGGCACAGGCCGCGACGCCGCAGCCGACGACGTCGGTCTCCCACCACCACGCCGAGCGAGCAGCCGGCTCGCCCGCCGTACGCCGGGTGACGCGCGGCTACCACGACCGCCAGGTGCGGATGGGCGACAAGCGCCAGCGCCTGGTCCTGGCCTTCCACGGCACGCGCGGCGACCGGGTCGACCTGCTCGACGAGTCGTGGTTCCCCTACGACCTGTGCGCCCGGATCGCCCTGAGCCGCGACGGCCGACGGGTGTCGCGCAACGCGCTGGCGCACTTCCGGCTGCCGCGCACGGGCTCCTACGTCTTCCGCTACACGCCGTGCCGCACGGCCCCCCGCAGGCACTCGCTGCGCCTGACGCTCGTCGACATGGTGTCGCCCACGACCGAGGTGCAGCGCCTGCCCCGCCGCCGCGGAGTCCTGTACGCCGCCCCTATGCGAGTGCCGTCCGCCGGGATGCTCGCCGTCGCCGACCCGGCCGGCCGGGGATTCTCGGCCCTCGCGACGCGCGGAGAGGTCGAGGGCTTCAACGGGCCCGTCGCCAGCCTCGTGCTGCGTCCGGGACACGCCCCACTCACCGCGGACACGTTCGACCCGAGCCGGTACCGGGTGGCCCGCACCACCGCCGGGCAACGCGTCGCGCTGCTCCACCGTGGCGGTGGCGCGGTCGTGGCCGGCGTCCCCGCCCAGCACCCCACGACGTACGACGGCCCTGCCGTGGCGCCGGCGGGTCCCCTGCCGCAGACGCTCACCTTCGAGGGGCGCCCGGGCGCCTGGCTCCGGGCGCAGGACGGCTCGGACACCGACGACGCGGCGTACGCGAGCGTGCTGCTCGGCCCCGACGGGACCCCCCGACGGCCTGCCCCCCTCCACACGCTCCCCTTCCGTGGCCCGACCGGCCTGTGGCGGCTCCCGACCGCCGGGTCCTGGACCCTGCTCTTCTTCCCCGAGCCCACGCTGCCCTCCTCGACGGCGGGGGCACTGCGCGCGGCGGGGGTCACCGTGCTGCCGCCGATCCGGACCGACGACGTACCCACGACGTTCGTCGCGCCGGCTCCGGGCCGGGCGGTGATCGCACCCGCCGAGACCGGAGGCTTCCTGCGACTCACGACGGCCTACCCGGGTGGCCCGCTCGCCGCCTACGCGGGCGCAGCCGAGACCCCCGTCTGCGCGGCCGACGGCCCGCTCGGCTGCGCAGACGGGGCCTACGCCACGGTCAGCGTCGACCACCCGGTCGACATGAGCCCCTTCTTCGGTTGGGTCTACGTGCCCTTCACCATCCGCGAGACCGGGCCGATCGACCTGCAGGTCACCAGCCGGCTCGACCGGCCCTGACGAGGACACGTCACCTTCCGGCGTGAAGTTACCGGCAGGTAGGATCCCCGTGTAGGCGAGACGCCGCGCGCCCCCGGCGCGGCACCGCACTACGCTCGCCTGACGTCCGCACGTCGGGATGTCGGACCCGCCGAACCGAGGAGCAACACCTCATGCAGATCATCGCGATCGTCGTCTCCTTCGCCCTCACCGTGGCGGCGGTGGCACTCCTCGTGCCCGCCGTGCGGAAGATGCTGGGAGTCATCCGCAGCGGCCAGCCCGCTCCGGGGCGCAGCGGCAACCCGGGCGGTCGTGCCGTGACGATGCTCAAGGAGACGTTCCTCCACACCCGGATGCTGCAGTGGCACTGGGTCGGCATCATGCACTGGTTCGTCTACGCGGCGTTCCTGTTCCTCAGCACCGCGGTGCTCGCTGCGTACTTCCAGCTCTTCATGCCGGACTTCGCGTGGCCGGTGGTGGGGCACTGGTACCCGTTCGAGTGGTTCAGCGAGGTCATCGGCCTGCTGTCCACCGTCGGCATCGTCTTCCTGATCATCTACCGCCAGAAGCACCACCCGCGCAGCCTCGGCCGACAGAGCCGGTTCTTCGGATCGACGATGTGGCAGGCGTACTTCGTCGAGGCCCTGGCGCTGCTCGAGGGTGCGGCGATCCTGTTCGTGCGCGGTGCGGAGTGGAAGCTCGACGAGGAGGCCGGGCGGTCGCACTACCCGATCTCGTCGTGGATCGGTGACGCGCTCTACCCCGTGGAGCCGTCCTCCCTCGAGAACCTCATCTACTTCATCGCGATGTTCAAGATCGCGCTCGCGATGGTCTGGCTGATGGTCATCGCCCGCAACATCACCATGGGCATCGCCTGGCACCGGTTCACTGCCTGGTTCAACATCTTCTACAAGCGCGAGGCCGACGGCAGCACCGCGCTCGGCGCGATGAAGCCGCTGACCTCCGCCGGCGTACCGGTCACCCTCGACGACCTCGAGGAGCTCGACGAGGACTCCACGCTGGGCGTGGGTCAGGTCGAGGACTTCTCGTGGAAGGGCATGCTCGACTTCACGACCTGCACCGAGTGCGGTCGCTGCCAGTCGCAGTGCCCCGCCTGGAACACCGAGAAGCCGCTGTCGCCCAAGCTGCTCATCACCGCGATGCGCGACCACGCGTACGCCAAGGCGCCGTACGTCCAGGCAGGTGGCGAGGGCAGCGAGGCGGCGACCGCGCTGCTGGAGAAGGACGAGGTGCTGGCCCGCGAGGCCGCCCGTCCACTGGTGGGGGACACCGGTGACGAGTGGTTCTACATGCCTGAGGACGGCTCGGCCGTCATCGATGCCGACGTCCTGTGGAACTGCACGTCGTGCGGCGCCTGCGTGCAGCAGTGCCC
>NZ_JBFUMD010000185.1:0-6854 GCF_054049555.1 Nocardioides sp. P5_C9_2 | reverse complement strand
GGGCTCACCGTCGCCGCCCACCGCGGGGCCGGGTACGTCGGTGCCGACCGGGTCGGCGAGCGGATCGCCGGGGTCGTGGCAGCGTCCAGGACCTCTCCGTCGCTGACCTACGTCTACGACTCCGACCTCGACTGGACCGGCCACAAGTTCGGGGTCGCCTCCAGCCAGTGGCTCCAGCAGCTCGCCATGGTGGATGCGGAGGCCGAGCAGCTGCGCGAGGCGCTGCCCGCCTCCACCCGCCTGCTCGTCATCGCCGACCACGGCATGGTCGACAGCCCGCCCGAGGCGCGCGTCGACGTCGACGAGCGCACCGAGCTCCGCGACGGAGTCGCGCTGATGGGCGGCGAGGCCCGCTTCCGCCACCTCTACTGCTCCCAGCGTGCGGTGCCCTCGATCGTCGCCACGTGGCGTGACGTGCTGCGGGACCGGGCCACCGTGCTGACCCGCGACGAGGCCGTCGACCGGGGCTGGTTCGGGGCGTCGTCCCCCGACGTCATGTCCCGCATCGGCGACGTGCTGGTGGCGTGCCGGGGCGACACGGCGATCATGTCGAGCCGGGACTTCGGCTACGAGATGTCCCTCGTCGGCCTGCACGGCTCGCTCACCTCGGACGAGATGCTGATCCCCGTCCTGGTCGGCTGAGCCCCGGCCGTCCGCCTCAGCCGAACGGCAGCGGCTCAGGTGCCAGGCTGACGGCCTTGGCGCGCGCCGCGGTGAGCCTGCGCCGGTGGTGCTGGCGGCACAGGACCTCGTAGGCCACCTCGGCCGGAGGCTCGTCCACCGTCTCCACGTCGCCGACCACGACCACCTCGCCCTCGACGACCATGACGCCGTTCTCGGTGCGGGCGTTGTGGGTGGCGCGCTTGCCGCACCAGCACAGGGCCTCGACCTGGAGGACGTTCATCCGGTCCGCCAGCTCCACGAGGCGCCGGGAGCCCGGGAAGAGGGTCGTGCGGAAGTCGGTGAGGATGCCGAAGGCGAACACGTCGACCTGGAGCTCGTCGACGACCTTGGCCAGCTGGTCGATCTGGACCGGCTCGTAGAACTGGGCCTCGTCGCAGATGAGGTAGTCGATGCGCCCGCCCGCCGTGAGCGTGCTGACGACGTACTGCCAGAAGTCGAAGTCGGGGGGGACCTCCAGGGCGTCGTGGGTCAGCCCCAGCCGACTGGACAGCACCGCCTCGCCGGCGCGGTCGTGGGAGGTGAAGATCCTGCCCACCCGCCCACGCGCGGCGTGGTTGTGGTTGGTCTGGAGCGCCAGGGTCGACTTGCCGGAGTCCATGGTGCCGGTGAAGAAGTGCAGTTCAGCCACGAGGAGCGATCCTGTCACAGGGTGGCCGGTGCGGTCGGGTGCAGGATGGGTGTCATGTCCGACACTCCACTGATCTCGGCGGACGAGCTCCGCGACGCACACCCCGGCGTGATCGTCCTCGACGTCCGCTACCGGCTGGGCGGGCCACCCGGACTCGCCGAGCACGCTGCCGGCCATGTGCCCGGAGCGGCGTACGTCGACCTGGAGACCGAGCTGTCCGACCCGCCGTCCGACCCGGTCGACGACCGCGGCAGACACCCACTTCCGACCAGCGAGCGCCTCATCGACGCGATGCAGCGGGCCGGGGTCGACCTCGGCTCGTCGGTGGTCGTGTACGACGACTGGCAGGGCCGCGCCGCCGCCCGCGCGTGGTGGCTGCTGCGCCACCACGGGCACCGCGACGTCCGGGTGCTCGACGGCGGCTGGACCGCGTGGGTGGCCGCCGGGGGAGAGGTGGAGACGGGAGCCGTCGCGCCGGAGCGCGGGGACTTCCACGGCAGTCCCGGGTCGATGCCGGTGGTGTCCGCCGACGACCTGGCCGCCGTGCCGGTCGTGGTCGACGCGCGGGCCGAGGAGCGCTTCCGAGGTGACGTGGAGCCGGTGGACCCGGTCGCCGGCCGGGTCCCGGGCGCGGTCTCCGTCGACACCGGGCGAAACCTGGACAACCACGGCCACTTCCGGGCCGTCAGTGAGCTGCGGGCGCTGTATGACGGCGTCGGCGCGACCGCGGGCACCGAGGTGGCGGCGTACTGCGGCTCGGGAGTGACCGCGACCCACGACATCCTTGCCCTGGAGCTCGTGGGGATCCGGGCGGCGCTCTTCGCGTCGAGCTGGAGCGGCTGGGTGGCGGACCCGGACCGGCCGGTCGAGCGCGGCTGAGACCGGACCGAGGTGGACTAGTCCGGTCGTACCGGTCTGGACAAGGTTTGGCGAAGTCGCGACGGCCTGCAGCGAGGCGCTCCTACCGTCGAAGGGACCGGTCAGCCGACTCGCGGCGCGGGCAACCCACCACCTCGGAGCGCCACATGACTTCTCGACTGCGTCGGCCCGCCGGCGCCCTGCTCGCCACCACCCTGCTCCTGGGCGTCGTCGGCATCGCCCCCTCGGCCCAGGCCGAGGGGGAGGGGGTCATCCTCGGCGACGTGACCCGGGCGGGCGGGGGCGTCGCCGCGGGCGTGCAGGTCGAGGCCCTGCAGTACGTCGACGGCGTCTGGCAGAGCCCCGGGATCGACGCGGCGTACACGACGACCGACGAGGACGGCCTGTACGCCCTGACGCTGCCGCTCGGCACCTACCGTGTCCACTTCCTCGGCAACGAGGCGCTCGTCGGTGAGTACTTCGACGACGCCGCCACCGTCGAGGGGGGCACGGACCTGGTCCTCCCGGCGGCCGGCGACACCGTGCCCGCGAACGCGGTGCTGGCTGCGGCGAGCCACATCACCGGCAGGGTGACCGGTCCCGACAAGAACGGCCTGGGGGGTGTCGGCGTGACCGCCTACCAGGAGATGTTCGACGACGGGCAGAGCTACTGGCAGCAGGTGCAGTTCGCCGACACCGACGGAAGCGGTGCCTACGACCTCGGCGGCCTCACCACGGGCGCCTACCGCATCGAGTTCTCCGACGACTCCCTGGTGCACGCCACCGAGTACTACGACGACCATGCGAGCCTGACCGCGGCCGAGAACGTCGCCGTGGCTGCCGGGGCCACCAGGCCCGGCATCGATGCCGAGCTGGCCGAGTCCTCGCAGATCACCGGCACCGTGACGGACGTGGGGGGCGCGGACCTCGGTGGCGTCGAGGTCTACGCCTACGTCCGGGCTGGCGACACGTGGGACCCGGTCACCGCCGCGGTGACCACCGACAGCGGTACCTACGTCCTGGACGGCCTCGCCAAGGGCACCTACCGCGTCGGGTTCGAGGGCGRCACGAGCGACGCTCCGCTCCACGAGTTCTGGGACAACGCCGGGAGCCTCGACCTGGCCGACGACATCGCGATCGGGGATGACGTGAGCGTCCCGGGCATCGACGCACAGCTCGTCGTCGGCGAGCACGACACCAGGTACTTCGAGCGCCTGACGCAACCCACCATCGGCGGCACCCCGCAGGTCGGGAGCACCCTCACCGCGATCGCAGGCACCTACAGCCCGGAGCCGACCACCGTCTCCTACCTCTGGTACCGGGGACTCCAGGCGATCCCGGGCGCGACCTCGTCGCAGTACACCCTGACGGCGGCCGACGAGGGTGAGTTCATCTCCCTGCGGGTCATCGCCTCGCGTGAGGGCTACGAGGACGACCGCAACGGCACGGAGTACGTCGGCCCGGTCGTCCCGGCACCGGCACCCGCCCCCGCTCCCGCCCCGGTCCCTGCCCCGGCTCCTGCCCCGGCCCCGGCCCCGGCTCCGGCTCCGTCGATCTCGTTCCCGAGGTCCATGGACGTGGTGGGCGCGCTCAAGGTCGGCTCGACGCTGAGGCTGAAGCACTACCGGGCGCTGGTCTCCCGCTCGACGGTGTCCTACAGGTTCCAGTGGTACGCCGGGAGCAGGAAGATCAAGAAGGCGACCACGCCCACGCTCAAGGTCACCAAGGCCCTCAAGGGCACGAAGATCGCGGTGAAGGTGACGGCAACGGTCGGCTCCACCTCCAAGACCGTCAAGGTCAAGGTCGGCAAGGTCCGCTGACGCTGACGCTGACCTCGTCGCCGACGGCGATGGTGCCGGGCGACTCGGGGACCAGGCTGACGGCGAAGAGCGTCTTGTGGTCGACGAGCCGGTGCCGGGCCAGGGTGCGGATCGGCTCCTTGCCGGTGGTCAGCGACCCCGCGTCGATCGTGGTCATCACGCACCGGTCCGTCGGCTTGGCCACCCGGAACCGCACGGCACCGATGGTGACGCCGGTCCAGGAGTCCTCGGCGAACGCCTCGTCGCCGTCGACGACCAGGTTGGGCCGGAACCGCTCCATCGGCAGCGGCGCCGGGGGCTCCTCGCCGCGAGCGAGCGCGCCCTCGAGGATCCAGTCGTTCAGCCTGCGCAGGGACGCCTCGCTCGCGATGGTCACCGGGTAGCCGTCGGCGTACGCCGTGTGGTCGCCCGGGGCGGAGAAGGCCGGGTTGAGCCGACGGCGGGTCGGGTCGTCGCACCAGACGAGCCGGACGTCGTCGCGCCCGAGCGCCTGGCGCACCCACGCGTCGGCGTCCCCGCCGGCCGGGACCCCCTGGAGCTCCTGGGAGAACAGGCGGACGCGGACGAGGTCGCCGCAGGGGTGGTCGAGCACGAGGTCCGGGAGGTCGGTCGCCCTCAACCGCAGGGCCCGGTCGAGTGTCGGGTCGGTGCGGGGGGTGTCGGCGGTGATCGCGAAGAGGCCGTGCTGCTCACGGGCCGTGACGATGACCCCGTCGGCGTCCACGACCACCCAGGAGCGGTCGTCCTCRAGCCCCCGGGGCAGCACGGCGACGGTGGTGACGGGCCGGATCGCGGTGCTCTTGACGGGATGGACGGCCATGGAGGTGATCTGCACGCCGTCGTTCTACCAGTGAACGCCCTTGAACACCTTCGCCAGCATGATCTGCTCGGACTCGCGGGTGCCCGCCTCGGGGGCCTGGCCCTTGGCCGCCGCCGAGTCCGGGAACACGTGGTAGGCCATGTTGAGCAGCCGGAAGGTCGCCTTGGGGGCGATCGTGTGCGCGACGGCGCCGACGTTGCCCAGCGCGGTGTTGATATCGTGCGGACGCTCGACCATGGCCCGGACGAGGATGTCGGCGGCCTGGGCGGGGCTGATCGTCGGGAACTTGTCGTAGAGCGTGGTCGGCGCGATCATCGGCGTCCGCACCAGCGGCATGTGGATGTTGGTGAAGGTGATCCCGTTGCCCACGACCTCGCTCGCCACGACGTTGGACCACGAGTCCAGGGCGGCCTTCGAGGCGACGTACGCCGAGAAGCGCGGTGGGTTGGTCTGCACGCCGATGGAGCTGACGTTCACCACGTGCCCCGACTTCTGCTGCTGCATGACGGGCATCAGCCCCATCACCAGCCGGACGGCCCCGAAGTAGTTGAGCTGCATGGTGCGCTCGAAGTCGTGGAACCGGTCCTGCGAGAGCCGCAGGGACCGTCGGATCGAGCGACCGGCGTTGTTGATGATGAAGTCGACCGACGGGAGGTCGGCGGCCAGCTGCTCGCAGAGCCGGTCGATCGACTCGAGGTCCGAGAGGTCGCAGCAGTAGACATGGGCCTGACCGCCCCGCATCTCGATCATCGCCCGGGTCTCCTCGAGCTTGTCCTTGCCCCGGGCGACCAGCACCGGGATGCCGCCCGCCTGGGCCACCTTGAGCGCGGTCACCTGCCCGATCCCGGACGAGGCGCCGGTGATGACGACGTGCTTGCCCTCGAGGGCGGCCCGGGTGGAGCGGTCGCGTCCGGTGGCCCGGTCGAGGTGGTCCTCCCAGTAGCCCCACAGCGTGCCGGCGTAGGACTCCAGGTCGGGCACCGAGATGCCCGAGCCGGCGAGGGCCTTCTCGGTACGACGCGAGTCGAAGGTCGCCGCGAAGCTCGTGTGGCCGAGCACCTCGGCCGGGATCCCCGCGCGCCCCAGCGTCTGGTCGAGCACCAGCCGTCCCGCGGTCGACCGGACCGCGGCCGCGACCACGGTGGAGGGACGCAGGGCGCGGGGGACCAGGCCGAGAAGTCCCGCCGAGGTGACCCGTCGGTCGATCGGCGTCGCGAACCGCGGCGCGCCGGCGGCCGCGCAGATGAGGTTGATGACGTCCACGACCGCTTGCGGCTCGGGGTTGACGAGGTGGAACGCCTCGCCGTCACGGTCGGGCAGGTGGGCGAGGTGGTCCATCGCCGAGGCGACGTAGTCGACCGGGACGACGTTGGTGTCGCCGAGGTCGACACCCACGAGGGGGAGCCACGCCGGCAGGGTGTCGCGCAACAGCTTGAGCAGCGGGAAGAAGTAGTAGGGCCCGTCGATCTTGTCCATCGCCCCGGTCTGGGAGTGCCCGACCACGATCGCCGGCCGGTAGACCCGCCACGGCACCGAGGACTCCTCGCGGACGATCCGCTCGGACTCGTACTTGGTGCGGTGGTAGGCCGAGGGCAGGTGCTGCCCCTCCGCGAACATCGTCTCGTCGAAGACCCCCCGGAAGTCGCCCGCGGCCGCGACGCTGGAGACCTGGTGGAAGCAGCCGGCGTCGAGCGCCTCGGCGAGCGCCAGCGCGTGCCGGGTGCCCTCGACGTTCATCGCGTCGTTGGTCGCGTCGTCGGCGGTCATGTCGTAGATCGCGGCAAGGTGGAAGACGTGGTCGACCTGCCCGGCGTGCGCGGCGACCCAGGCCGGGTCGACACCCAGCGCCGGCGCGCCGAGGTCGCCGGTGACGGGAACGACCCGAGGGTCGTCCCAGCCCCGCATCAGCGTGTCGATGCGGGCCTGCGAGCCCTCCCGCACCAGGACGAAGACGTCGCCCTCGCGGTGGTCGAGGAGCTCCTCGACGAGGTGGCGGCCGATGAACCCTGTGGCGCCGGTCACGAAGTACGACATGCGACCGGAC
>NZ_JBFUMD010000184.1:0-6927 GCF_054049555.1 Nocardioides sp. P5_C9_2 | reverse complement strand
CGCGAGCGCCGGCGTCTCGGTGGACGACCTCGACGCCTTCATCCCGCACCAGGCCAACCTGCGGATCACCCAGACCCTGTCGCGCAACATCAAGCTCCCCGAGTCGGTGGCGGTCGCCACGGACATCGTGGACTCCGGCAACACCTCGGCGGCGTCCGTGCCCCTCGCCATGGAGGCCATGCTGCGCCAGGGTGAGGCGAAGGCCGGGGACCTGGCGCTGCTGATCGCGTTCGGGGCGGGGCTCAGCTACGCGGGGCAGGTCGTGACCCTGCCGCCGCACGAGTAGGCCGCTGACCCCCACGGACCCGGGACGCGAACGCCGCCAGTCCGAAGAGCACCGGCCACAGCGCCAGCCGTTCCAGGGCACCGGACACCGGGCCGTCCCCGGACAGCACGAACGCGACCGCCGCGGCGCCGGTCACCGCGCCCGTCGCCAGGAGCCCCGTCGCCAGCCGCGGCCGGGTCTCCCGCAGCCGTGCCCCGAGCAGGAGGAGGGCGATCGGCTGCGCCACGAACAGCGGCGCGGCCGCGAGCGCATGCAGGGTGGCGTCCTGGTCGAGGGGCGCGAGCCCGGTGGCCACCGAGCTCAGCCCGGACACGACCAGCAGCCCGGTGACCCACCGCCCCAGGGGACGTGCGAGCAGCACCGCGCCGCCGGCGAGCAGGAACCCGAAGCCGACGAAGGAGCCGTTCATCAGCGCGTGGCGTGGCGAGCAGTACGCCGCCGAGCACCCGACCTCGCCGAGCCTGCTCACGGAGTCGGCCACGAAGCTGTAGCCGCCCGTGGTGGCCGCCGCCACCACGAGCTCGGAGGCGATGTACGCCGGCCGCGCGAGCAGTGCGATCGCCCCCCACCGCATCGCCCGGCTGCGGGTGGTCGGCTCGGCGAGCGTCGTGGTGGGGGGCACCGGGTCACCGTAGTCCCGGCTCCTTCCCGGCTCGCACCTGTGGGCTCCAGGGGCCGACTGCCCGAAGATGGGTGGGTCGTCGATGTCGAAGAGACCCGCAGCCGTTCGACGTACGTGCGAGAGAAGCAACTCACCAGCAACCACCAGGAGTGATCGCAATGCCGCGTTTCATGGGATTCGTCAGGATGGAAGAGGGCGTGGGCACGCCGCCGCAGTCGCTGTTCGACGCGATGGACGCCCACATCGGCGAGCGCGCCGCCAAGGGCGTGTTCCTCGACGGCGGCGGTCTCTACGGCACGGAGGACGCCGTCAACTACATCGTCCGCAAGGGCGAGGTCAGCCGGGTCGACGGGCCGTACGCCGAGGCCAAGGAGGTCGTCGGCGGCTGGAGCATCATGCAGTACGACACCGTGGAGGAGGCCGTCGCCGACCTCCAGGAGTTCGCCGAGCTGCACGCGAAGCACTGGCCCGAGGTCACCGTGATCTCGACCCTGCGCCAGATCTCCGACGGGCCCGAGGCGCCCGGCGCCTGATCGGACCTCACTACGCTGGCCCCGTGCCGGCACAGACCAGTCCGGATGGCGCGACCGAGGCCATCGTCGCCGCGTGGCGGGCCGAGTCGGCCCGCCTCGTCGGCGCCCTCACCCGGATGACCCGGGACGTCGAGCTCGCCGAGGACCTTGCGCAGGACGCCCTCCTCGCCGCGCTCGAGCAGTGGCCCGCCACCGGCGTCCCGGACAACCCGGGCGCGTGGCTGATGACCACGGCGAAGCGGCGCGGCGTCGACCACTTCCGGCGCGCCGACACCCTGCGCCGCAAGGTCGCCGAGCTCGAGTCCCTCCGTGCGGAAGAGGAGGAGGCCATGCCCGACCTCGACGGCCAGGTCGACCACATCGAGGACGACGTCCTGCGTCTGATCTTCCTGTCCTGCCACCCCAGCCTGAGCGCGGAGTCCCGGGCGGCGCTGACGCTGCGGCTGGTCGGTGGACTCACCACCGCCGAGATCGCCCGCGGGTTCCTGGCCACCGAGTCCGCCATGGGTCAACGCATCTCGCGCGCCAAGAGGACGCTGTCCGAGGCCCACGCCGAGTTCGAGCTGCCGACCGGCCCGGAGCGGACGGCGCGCCTCGACGACGTCATGGCGGTGATCTACCTGATCTTCAACGAGGGCTACCTCGCCACGGCCGGCGCGGACTGGATGCGGCCCGACCTGGCGGTGGAGGCGACCAGGCTGGCACGGATGCTGGCCGCCGTCGCACCCGACGAGCCGGAGGTGCTCGGACTGCAGGCACTGCTGGAGCTGCAGGGCTCGCGGATGGGAGCCCGGCTCGACGACGACGGCGCGCCGGTCCTGCTGGAGGCGCAGGACCGCCGCCGCTGGGACCGGTCGATGATCCGGCGCGGACTGGCCGCCCTGCAGCGGGCCGAGCGGCTCGCTGCCGGTGGGACGCCGGTCGGGCGGTACTTCCTGCAGGCCTCGATCGCCGCCGAGCACGCGCGCGCGCCCCGGGCCGAGGACACGAGCTGGCGCCGCATCGCCGCCCTGTACGACGTCCTGGCCGGGGCCGCTCCGGGTCCGGTCGTCGAGGTGAACCGGGCGGTCGCCCACGGACGGGCGTTCGGCCCGGACGCGGGCCTGGCCGTGCTGGAGGACCTGGACCCGGATGCCCTCGGCGGCTCGCCGCTCGTGCCGAGCGTGCGCGGGGACCTGCTCGAGCGGGCCGGGCTGCACACCGAGGCGGGTGAGGCCTTCGCCGAGGCGGCTGGTCGCACCAGGAACGAGAAGGAACGCGAGGTCCTGAGCGGTCGTGCCGAGCAGAACCGGACCCTCGCCTCGATGGCGGCCTCGGCGCCCGGGGATGCCGGCGGGGGCAGGGGTGCGCCGGACGAGGGTCCGTTCTTCCACGGCACCAAGGCCGACCTGCGGGTCGGCGACCTCCTCACGGCCGGCTTCCGGTCGAACTACCGGCCCGAGGTCGTGATGAACCACATCTACTTCAGCGCCCTGCCGGACGGTGCCGGGCTGGCCGCCGAGCTCGCCGCGGGCGAGGGTGCTCCGCGGGTGTACGTCGTGGAGCCGACGGGGGCGTTCGAGGACGACCCGAACGTGACGGACAAGAAGTTTCCCGGCAACCCCACCCGGTCCTACCGCAGCCGGGAGCCGCTCCGGGTGGTCGGTGAGGTGACCGACTGGACGCGGCTGACCCCCGAGGCGCTCGAGGCGTGGCGGGAACGGTTGGCGGCGATCCTGGCGGACGAACGCGGAGAGATCATCAACTGATCCCCCGAGCGCCGTCAGGCCAGCGAAGCGGACGCGAGCACCTCCTCGACGACCGCATCGACATCAGTGTCGGTGGTGCGGTGGTTGGTGATGCAGACGCGAAGCGCGAAGTGACCGCGCACGGTGGCGTTGGACAGGTAGACCCGTCCTCGACGGTTCACCCGGTCGAGGATGGCCGCGTTGGCCTCGTCGAGGCCGGCCGGGTCTCCGGCGATCCAGCGGAAGCACACCGCCGACAGGGGGACCTCGGCCAGACGCTCCAGGGCCGGCTCCTCGTCGACCAGGGCGGCCAGCCGGCGCGCCTGCGCGATGTTGCCGGCGATGGACTCACGGAAGGCCGCGAGGCCGTGGTAGCGCAGTGAGAGCCACAGCTTCAGGGCCCTCACCCGTCGCGACAGCTCCACGGTCTCCTCGAAGAACACCTGACCCTCGACGGGGTCGTCGCTCAGTGAGGCGGCGTAGTCGTCGGTGAGCGAGAAGGCACGCCGCGCCGCACCCGCGTCGCGGTAGAGCAGCACGCTGCAGTCGAGCGGCTGGTACAGCCACTTGTGGGCGTCGACGGAGAGCGAGTCGACCTCGCCGAGCCCCCGGAACAGGTCGGGCTCGACCATCGCCGCCGGGGCGCCGTACGCCCCGTCCACATGGACCCAGAGGTTCTCGGCCCTGGCGACCTCGACGACCTCCGCGATCGGGTCGACCGACCCGGTGACGATCGTGCCGGCACTCGCGACGACCGCCATCGGCACACGCCCCGCGGCGCGGTCCTCCGCGATGGCCCGGCGCAGTGCGGAGACGTCCAGGCGCAGGTCGGCGTCGGTGGGCAGCAGGCGCAGGTTGTCGCGGCCGAGGCCGAGCAGCGCGACGGCCTTGCCCATGGACATGTGCACCTCGCGGGAGGCGTACACGACACCGCCGGCAACCCCGGAGTCGTTGGCGGGCACCTTCGCCTCACGAGCCATCGCCAGGCCCATCAGGTTGGCCAGCGATCCGCCACTGGTCAGGGTGCCGGAGAAGCCCGTGCACCCCAGCGCGTCGGCCAGCCACCCGATCACCGTGCGCTCGATCACCGCGGTCGCCGGCCCGGAGCGCCACGCCGTCGCGTTCTGGTTGATGACCGACGCGAAGAAGTCGCCCAGCGCGCCCACCGGTTCCCCGGAGCCCATGACGTAGCCGAAGAAGCGACCGTTGCCCGCCCGACTGTGCCGCCTCACCTCACCGAGCGCGTCCAGCGCGGCCGGCCCCATGCCGACCTCGGGGACCGGGCCGGAGAACAGGTCGAGGCTCTCGCTCCCCGTGGTCGCGGGCTGGATGACCCCCGAGTCGAGCTGTCGCAGATGTCGGGTGGCCTCCTCGCTCACCCGGGCGGCAAGGGCCGCGAAGTCGTCGGGGGACAGGTCCAGCGGGGCCGGTGACATGCCCGCAGTCTGCCCGGTGCCGCGGGTGCCCGAGCTCGCGCACGTGCGCGAAGGGGCTCGGTGCTTGGCGAGCGCGCGACGGGGTACGAAGGCTGCATGGACTCCTCCGAGACCCGCCCCGACCTCCGACGCTTCGTGAGTGCCCAGGACGACGGCGGCACCTACGACCGGGCCCTCCGTGAGCTGCGCGGCGGCCGCAAGGCGAGCCACTGGATGTGGTTCGTCTTCCCGCAGGTCGAGGGACTGGGGCGCAGCGAGACCGCGCGGTTCTACGCCGTCAAGGGCCTGGACGAGGCCCGCGCCTACCTGGCCCACCCGGTCCTGGGGGCTCGCCTGCGGGAGTGCTGCCGGACGATCCTCGACCTCGACGGGAGGTCGGCCGACCAGGTCTTCGGCTCCACGGACGCCATGAAGCTGCGCTCGTCGATGACGCTCTTCCTGCGCGCCGACCCGGAGGAGCCGCTCTGTGCCGAGGTCCTGCAGAAGTACTTCGACGGCAGCCCCGACGACGCCACCGACGAGATCCTCGCCGGGGGTCAGTGACCCGCTGCGAGATAGCCCATCATGCGGTTCAGCAGGTCGGACGCCCGGCGCAGGTCGGCCGAGGCGGGCGCGGGTTCGTCACCGAGCGCCGTGAGCTCCGTGGTGCGCCAACCCGGCCGGTACTCGTCGGCCAGCGCCGCCGCCACCCGGCTGGCGTGACGCACCGCTTGGGGGTCCACCGTCCACACCGCCTCGAACCGGCGCCGGGAGTCTGCGACTCCCTCCTGGCCGGGGCGCTCGACGGCGGCCATGCACGCGGGCAGGTCGGGGGCGTCGCAGATGACGAGCCACTCGCGGTTGAGGGGGGCGTCGCGGGGGAGGGGCACCTCGATCGGCAGGCCCGGCCGCGGCTCCTGGGGAGCGGCGAGGTCGGTGAAGACGACGGCCGTCCGCGCGGTGCGAGCCAGCTCCACCCAGCGGGAGTAGGACGAGCGCAGGAACGCGTCGCGCTGGAACCCGCCGAACAGCAGCGGCTCCTCGGCGCGCGCGCAGCACTCGTCCTCGATGGCGCGGCTGATCGCGAGCAGGCTCGCCTTCGACAGCAGCTGGGACGTCAGCCCGGGGTGCCCACGCCGGAGCTCGGCGTACACCGACCTCGACTGCAGGGCCGTGGTGGTGGCACGCCGTACCGCGGCCTCCAGTGCGAGTCCGGCGTCCCGGTGCCGCAGCACCTCGAGCACGGCGGCGACGTCGGAGTCGGCGTACCGGCGGTGCCCTCCGGCCAGCCGGACCGGCGAGGGGAACCCGTAGCGCAGCTCCCAGCTGCGCAGCGTGGCCGGCGGCACCCCGGTGCGCTCGGCCAGGCGACCGATCGTCAACAAGGTGTCCCGAGATGCGGTCATGTGACGCCAACCTCCTCACGTTGCCTAGATTTTCTTGGCAGTCTTGCATAGGTTTGTCCAACTGCGTCACACCCCTGGAGGACGAGTGAGCCCACTCAACACCGACGAGGCCCTGCGCCGGCTCCTCGAGCAGGGGCGGGTCCGCGCGGCCGCGACCGATCCGGACCACGCCCGGCTCTGGGACGCCCTCACCGCGGCCACCGAGGGCGGCAAGCGCTTCCGCCCGGCCCTGGTGACGGCCGCCCACGACGCCCTCGGCGGGACCGCGTCCGCCGCCGCGGCCCAGACCGGCGCCGCGGTCGAGCTGCTCCACACCGCCCTGGTCATCCACGACGACGTCATCGACGGCGACGACGTGCGCCGCGGTCGGCCCAACGTGAGCGGCACCTTCCGTGGGTACGCCGTCGCGGCCGGGGCCCCTCCCGAGGAGGCCGACGCCCTGGGCCGCACCGCCGGCATCCTCGCCGGAGACCTCGCGCTGGCAGCGGCGATCCGCGCCGTGGCCACCTGCGGCACCCCGCCCGACGTCACCCACCGGCTCCTCGACCTCTTCGACGCCGCCCTGCACACCACGGCGGCCGGCGAGCTCGCCGACGTACGACTCTCGCTCAGCACCGGCACCGCGTCGCTCCCCGAGAGCCTGGCGATGGAGGAGCAGAAGACGAGCGCCTACTCCTTCGCGCTGCCCCTGCAGGCCGGGGCCGTGCTCGCCGGCGCCGACGACGCGACGGTCGGGCGGCTCGGCGAGGCCGGACGGGTGCTGGGCATCGCCTTCCAGCTCGTCGACGACCTCCTCGGCGTCTTCGGCGACCCGGCGCGCACGGGCAAGAGCGCGACCAGCGACCTGCGCGCCGGCAAGCAGACTCCTCTCCTCGCCCACGCCCGCTCCACCGTGGAGTGGGAGCGGATCAGGACGTTCGTCGGTCGCGACCTCGGTG
>NZ_JBFUMD010000183.1:0-6930 GCF_054049555.1 Nocardioides sp. P5_C9_2 | reverse complement strand
GGCATGCGCACGGGCCGGGTCTCGCGTCCGTGGGCACGGACGCAGCACCGCGCCTGGGCCGACGAGACCGACGCCGCCGACCTTCGGGACTGACCGCCCTCCGCGTCCTCAGGCCCAGACGACCTCGAGCTCGTCGCGCTGGCCGAAGCGCTGCAGGTGGTCGGCGACCACCTGGGCCCACCGGTCCAGGTCACCGTCCGCAGGCACGCTCGCCTCGACCTCCAGGGCCCCTTCGACAGGTCGGAGCACCACGGTCTGGCCGTTGCCCATGACGAGCGTGCGCACTGCCCCGTCCTCGGTGACGGTGGCCTTCGCCGCCCAGTGTCCGGCCAGCTGCTTGGCGTAGCGGTCGGGACGGTCGGTGGCCATGGTGCCGTGCTTGCTCATGCACCCAGCCAACCACCGAGGCGGGCCCGAGCAAAGCGCGCCTCTCGCTTGACTCCTTCGAACGCCTGTTCGATCATGAGCACATGTCGTCCAGCCGCTCCTTTGCCGCGCTCGACCCGGGGCGTCCGGTGGTCGAGCAGCTGCGCGAGCGGGTCGCGGCGATGGAGCGCAAGCCTGCCATGCAGCCCGTCGCGACGCTGCCCGGGATCGCTGACCTGGCGCCGCTGCACGCGGGAGCGACGTACGCGGTCGACTCCGCCTCCCTGGCGCTCGCGCTGGCCGCGGGAGCCTCCCGGGCGGGCGAGTGGGTCGGCTTCGCCGGCTGCCGCGACTTCGGGGCGGAGGCCGCGGCGGAGCTGGGCATCGAGCTGTCCCGCACGGTGCTGGTGCCCGACCCGGGCGAGCACTGGCTGGAGGTGACGTCGGCGCTGGTCGACGTGCTCCGGGTGGTGGTCCTGCGTGCGCCCGCGTCCGTCGACGAGCGGACCGCGGGGCTCCTCGACTCGCGGCTGCGCACGCGCTCGGCCGTGCTGGTGGTCCACGGGCACTGGCCGCGGGTCGAGGCGAGGCTGAGCGTCGAGGAGTCGAGCTGGACCGGCCCGATGTCCGGCACCGGGCAGCTGCAGGAGCGACGTGCCCGGGTCGTCGTACGACGGGGCGCACGTCCGCCGCAGCACGCGGACCTCGCGTGGCCGGGGGTGCACCACGTGGAGGGGCAGGTGCGCGAGCTCCGGCGGCGCGTGGACGGAAGAGCCGGATGAGGGTGATGGTGGTCTGGTGCCCCGACTGGTCGGTGGTCGCCGCGCTCGACGAGGCGGAGCGGTCACCGCGCTCCCCCGCCGCCGTCCTCTCCGCCAACGTGATCGAGGTGTGCAACGGTCCCGCCCGGTCCGAGGGCGTGAGGCGTGGCCAGCGCCGTCGCGACGCCCAGGCCCGGTGCCCCGACCTCGTGCTGCTGCCCGCCAACCCCGATCGCGACGCCCGGGCCTTCGAGCCGGTGCTCGCCACGGTCGAGGACCTGCGCCCAGGGGTCGCGGCACTGCGACCCGGCCTGCTGGCCGTCCGGGCGCCGGGCAGCTGGTACGGCTCCGAGACCGCCGCCGCCGCGACGGTGTGCCAGGCACTGGTGGCGAGCGGTGTCTGGGACGTCCGGCTCGGCATCGGCGACGACCTCTTCACCGCCGAGCAGGCGGCCCGCACGGCTGACGTGCAGTCCTGGGTGGTCGTCCCGGCCGGTGGGTCCGCCTCGTTCCTGCGGGGCCTGCCCGCGCACGTCCTCCAGGGCGACGGCGCCCAGGGTCGCGCGCTGGTGAGCCTCCTGCAGAGGCTCGGCCTCAGCACGCTCGGCGACCTCGCCGACCTCCCGGGCGATGCGGTCGAGCACCGCCTGGGCACCTACGGCGCCGCCGTACGACGACGGGCCCGAGGTGAGGACCGGGCACTCTTCGCCGCGCGCACCCCACCCCCCGAGCTCGACGCGGAGGTGTCCTTCGAGCCGCCCCTCGACTCCGTCGAGGCCATCACCTTCAGCGTCCGCACGACCGCCGAACGGTTCGTCTCCCGGCTGGCGCACCATCAGCTCGTGGCCACCGGGGTGCGGGTCGAGGCGGCGGCCGACGGCGCCGTCTGCTCCTCCCGCGTCTGGCTGCACCCGCGTCACTTCGACGCCCGCGACCTCGTCGACCGGGTGCACTGGCAGCTGCAGTCGGCCGACGTCGGCGGCTCGCTGCGGGCTCGCAAGCACTCCGGGGTGGTGCGGGCKCCGATCGACCGGGTCACCTTCGTCCCGGAGCTCGTCGAGCCCGCGGCCGCCCACGGCGAGGCGCTGTGGGGCTCCGCGTCCGACGACCTCGTCGAGCGCGGCGTGGCCCGGGTGCAGGGGATGGTCGGCTTCGACGCGGTGCGGCGCCCGGTGCTGCAGGGTGGCCGCAGCCCCTCGGCACGACAGGCCCTGGTGCCCTGGGGCGAGCGCGCCGTCGACCTGCGCCCGCTCGACCGGCCGTGGCCGGGTCGGGTGCCCGGGCCGGCACCCGTCCGGGTCTTCGCCACTCCCCCGGTCGCCGAGGTCGTGGACGACGCGGGCCGGGACGTGCGCGTCACCGACCGGGGCGTGGTCACCGGGGAGCCACGTCGCTTCCGGGTGCCGGGCACCGTCGACGAGCAGAGCTTGCCCTGGCAGCCGGTGACCGCGTGGGCCGGGCCGTGGCCGACCGACGAGGGCTGGTGGTCGGGCGGGACCGGGATGGCGGCCCGGTTCCAGGTCGTCGGCGCCGACGGACGCGCCTGGCTGCTGCTGCGCGCGCCCGAGGGATGGTCCCTGGAGGCCGGCTATGACTGACCGCCGCCTCACCGGAGGGGTGCGCTGATGGGCTGGAACAACCCCGCCATGCACTGGAAGGAGCTCGAGCGCCGGCTCAGCGGCCTGCCGGGGGCCGACGACGCCCCGGTGTCGCGGCGCAAGCGCCCTGCCACCGAGACGCGGTCCATCGAGCGGCCCGCCACGGTCACGCCGTACGCCGAGCTCCACTGCCACAGCCACTTCAGCTTCCTCGACGGCGCCAGCTCGCCGGCCGAGCTGGTCGAGGAGGCGGTGCGCCTGGGGCTGCACGCGCTGGCGATCACCGATCACGACGGCTTCTACGGCGCTCCGATGCTGGCCGAGGCCGCGGCGGCCTACGACCTGCCCACCGTCTTCGGCGCCGAGCTGTCCCTGGGCCTCGGCGGGCCGCAGAACGGCGTGCCCGACCCCGAGGGCAGCCACCTGCTCGTGCTGGCGCGGGGCGTCGAGGGCTATCACCGGCTCGCCGCGGCGATGACCGACGCCCACCTGCGCGGCGACGAGAAGGGGCGGCCCGTCTACGACCTCGACGAGCTCGGCGAACGCGGCCGTGGTCACTGGGTGGTGCTGACCGGCTGCCGCAAGGGCGCCGTTCAACAGGCCTTGACGACCGGGGGTGAGGCTGCGGCGGCCCCGGCCCTCGACCGGTTGACCTCCCTCTTCGGCCTCGAGCACGTGCTCGTCGAGCTCTCGCCGCGCCCGGGTGCCGACGCCACCAACGCGGCGCTCGCCCGGCTGGCCTCCGTCCACGGCCTCGACGTCGTCGCCGCCGGCAACGTCCACCACGCCACCCCGCAGCAGCGCCGGCTGGCCTCGGCGATGGCGGCGGTGCGCGCCCGCCGCAGCCTGGCCGAGCTCGACGGCTGGCTCGACCTGACGGGCTCGGCCCACCTCCGCAGCGGGGCGGAGACGGCGGCCGCGCTGGCGGCGTACCCCCACGACCTCGGACGCAGGGCCGTGGCCCGCAGCGCCTCGCTCGCCGACGAGCTGGCCTTCGACCTGCGCAAGGCCTCCCCAGCGCTGCCCAAGCGGCAGATCCCCGAGGGCCACACCGCCGACTCCTGGCTGCGGGTGCTCGCCGAGCGCGGCTTCGCCGAGCGCTACGCCGGCGTCCCCCACGAGCGGGAGGCACGCGAACGCCTCGAGCACGAGCTGCGCGTCGTCGCCGAGAAGGACTTCGCCGGCTACTTCGTCATCGTCCACGACATCGTCGCCTTCGCCCGCGAGCGCGGCATCCTGTGCCAGGGGCGTGGATCCGCGGCGAGCTCCGCAGTCTGCTACGCCCTCGGGATCACCGCGGTCGACGCCGTCTTCTACCGGCTGCCGTTCGAGCGGTTCATCTCCGCCCACCGCGACGAGGAGCCCGACATCGACGTCGACTTCGACTCCATCCGGCGCGAGGAGGTCATCCAGTGGGTCTACGACACCTACGGGCGCCGCAACGCCGCGCAGGTGGCCAACGTGATCGGCTACCGCCCGCGGATGGCGGTGCGCGACGCCGCCAAGGCGCTCGGCCACTCCCAGGGTCAGCAGGACGCGTGGTCCAAGCAGATCGACGGTTGGCAGTCGGTGGTGGCCGGCGACATGGGCGACCCGGACGCCCACGACATCCCCGCTCCCGTCGTCGCCCTCGCCGAGGAGCTGATGGGGGCGCCCCGCCACCTCGGTATCCACTCCGGGGGGATGGTCCTCACCGAGCGGCCCATCGGCGAGGTCTGTCCCATCGAGCGGGCGCGGATGGACCGGCGGACCGTGCTGCAGTGGGACAAGGACGCCTGCGAGTCGATGGGCCTGGTCAAGTTCGACCTGCTCGGCCTGGGCATGCTCGGCGCGCTCGACCACATGATGCGGCTGGTCGCCCACCACCTCGGCGAGCAGTGGGACCTCGCGACGATGCCCAAGGAGGAGCCCGCCGTCTACGACATGCTGTGCCGCGCCGACTCGATCGGGGTCTTCCAGGTCGAGAGCCGCGCCCAGATCGGCACGCTGCCGCGGTTGCGCCCGCGCGAGTTCTACGACCTCGCCATCGAGATCGCCCTGATCCGTCCCGGTCCCATCCAGGGCGGGGCCGTGCACCCCTACGTGCGCCGGGCCACCGGCAAGGAAGAGGTCACCTACGACCACCCCGAGCTGGTGCCCGTGCTCGAGCGCACCAAGGGGGTGCCGCTCTTCCAGGAGCAGCTGATGGCGATGGCGGTCACCCTCGGCGACTGCAGCCGCGACGACGCCGACCTGCTGCGCCGCGCCATGGGGTCCAAGCGGGGGGTCGAGCGGATCGAGTCGGTCAAGCAGAAGCTGTACGCCGGGATGGCGCGACGCGGGATCACCGGCGACCTCGCCGACTCGATCTACGTCAAGATCCTGTCCTTCGCGAACTTCGGCTTCGCCGAGTCGCACGCCCTGTCCTTCGCGCTGCTGGTCTACGCCTCCTCCTGGTTCAAGCTGCACTACCCGGCGGCGTTCCTGGCCGGCCTGCTCCGCAACCAGCCGATGGGGTTCTACTCCCCGCAGTCGCTGGTCGGCGACGCCCGGCGCCACGGCGTCGACGTACGCCGTCCCGACGTCACCCGGTCCGCGGCCCAGGCCGACCTCGAGGCGGTCGTGACGGGACCGGTGGCACCCTCCGGTCCGGCCGAGTGCTGCCGGCCGCGGTTCGACCGCGCCGAGTGGGTGCCCGGCACCCCCGACCCGGTCCCGACCCACCGCCGCGACGGCGCGCTCGCCGTACGGCTCGGGCTCGACTCGGTGCGCGGCATCGGTCTCGACGTGGCGCGCCGGATCGTCGCCGCCCGTGACGAGGCACCGTTCACCGGCGTCACCGACCTGTCCCGGCGCGCCGACCTCACGTCCGCGCAGCTCGAGGCGCTGGCCACCGCCGGCGCGTTCGACGCCTGGGGGCTGGACCGCAGGGAGGCCCTGTGGACGGCGGGCTTCGCCGAGGGGGCCGAGCACCTGCCCGGCACCACTCCCGCCCCGGCGGCACCCACCCTGCCCGGCATGAGCGAGCCCGAGATCACCCTGGCCGACCTGTGGGCCACGGGCGTCTCGCCCGAGCGTCACCCGATCGAGCACCTGCGCGCCGAGCTGCGCCGCGCCGGCGTGCGCTCCGTCGCCGAGCTCGACGGCACCGAGAGCGGCCGCCGCGTCCACGTCGGCGGCCTCGTCACCCACCGGCAGCGGCCCGGGACCGCGATGGGCGTCACCTTCCTCAACCTCGAGGACGAGACGGGCATGCTCAACGTCGTGTGCTCGGTCGGGGTGATGAAGGTGCACCGGCGGGCCGCCCGCAAACGGGTCGCCGTGGTCGTCCGCGGACGCATCGAGCGCAACGAGGGCGTCACCAACCTCATCGCCGACCGGGTGGAGGGCATCGACGTCCTGGTGCCGGGCGCAGGAGCAGTGCTGCAGGCGCGAGCGTCGTCGCGCGACTTCCGGTGACCGGCCCGCCGCCGGGACCCTGACCGGGGACCGGGATACGCTCCCCGCACTGCACGACGACAGGATGTGGCCATGAGCGGCTGGCGACCCCGGCGCGCAACGGGATGGTCGTCCATCCGCTTCGCGCGCCGATCGGCCCTGGGTCATCGGCGCGGGCAGACCCTGGCGCTGGTCGCGGTTTCCGCCCTGATCACCGCCTGCACCGCCTTCGCGCCGCTCTACGACCGGGCCATGCAGCAGGCGCTCGTCGACACCCTGTTGGCCCAGGCGAGCACCTCCGAGAAGGCCGTCACGGTCCAGTCGGAGGCGATCGTCGACGCGGGCGGCGCGACCGACGCGCGCGACCCCCGCGAGCTCCGGACGATGGTCCCGCGGGACGTCGCCGCACGGCTGGAGCCAGCCGTCCTGGGCCGCACCGCGAGCGTCACCCCGGTCGTCGGCGACGTCCCGCCGACGGGGCCGCTCCTCTGGCGCGAGGGCGCGTGCCAGCACCTCCGCATCGTCAGCGGCACCTGTCCCGCCGCGCCCGGCGAGATCCTGGTCAGCGACGTCGACGTCGAGAACTTCGACCTCTCCCCCGGCTCGACCACGACCGTGGCGCCCGCCATCGGCGCGCAGGACGGCGTGCGGCTCGAGGTCGTCGGCACCTACGCAGCACGTGACACTGCGTGGTGGCAGGGCCAGCGGCTGGTGGGCCTCTCGAGCGTCTCCCACGGTCCCGACCCCACGGCCGCCCACGACGCCTGGCTGACGACCGAGGACACCTT
>NZ_JBFUMD010000182.1:0-6978 GCF_054049555.1 Nocardioides sp. P5_C9_2 | reverse complement strand
TCCCGGGCGAGGTCGCCCGGATGGCCGGCCGGGGTTGAGCGGCGGGACGGCGGACGTGCGTACCGGTGTGAGGGTCGGCATCGATCCGGGGGACGCCCGGATCGGGGTCGCGCGCAGCGACCCCTCCGGCTTCCTCGCCACGCCCGTGGAGACGGTCCGTCGCGGGCGCGGCGACCTCGCCCGGCTGCGCCGGATCATCGCCGAGGCGGAGGCCGTCGAGGTGGTCGTGGGACTGCCCCGGTCGCTCTCCGGCGGCGAGGGCCCGGCGGCGGTCAAGGTCCGGGACTTCGCCGGCCGACTGGCGCGGCAGATTGATCCCGTGCCCGTGAGACTGTGTGATGAGCGCCTGACCACGGTGTCCGCGGAGTCCATGCTCCGCGACCGTGGTCGCAAGGGCGCAGCACGGCGTGCCGTGGTGGACCAGGCGGCCGCCGTCCTGATCCTCCAGCACGCGTTGGACACCGAACGGGCCAGCGGCAACGCGCCCGGAGAGATCGTCGAGGTCAGCGATGAATGACGAGCAGCAGTACTCCGACGACGTCATCGACGCCGATGACACGGGCGCGGACGACACCGGTCCGGAGGACACGGGCGAGGTGGCCTCCTCCGCGGGAGGTCGTCGCCGCAAGAAGCGCGGGATCTCCGGGTGCCTCGCGGTGATCGTCGCGCTCGCGGTGCTCGTCGGCGGCTTCTACGTCGGAGTCACTCGGGGCGTCGACTGGGTCTCCGACCAGTTCTCCTCCGCCGAGGACTACCCCGGCCCCGGCAACGGGTCAGTGACCTTCGAGGTCGAGGAGGGTGACACCACCGCGGAGATGGGGCGCAACCTCAAGGCCAAGAACGTCGTCGCCTCCGTGCAGGCGTTCCTCGACGCGGCCGCGGCCGACCCCGACTCCGCGGGCATCCAGGTGGGCTTCTACCAGCTCAAGAAGGAGATGGCCGCCGACGACGCGCTGGAGGTCCTCCTCGACCCCGGCAACCAGGTCAAGAGCACGGTCACCGTGCCCGAGGGGATGCGGGTGGAGGACGTCGTCGCGCTGCTCGGCGAGCAGACCGAGTTCGGTGCCGCCAAGTGGCGCAAGGCGCTCACCCAGGACATCGGTCTGCCCGACTACGCCGGCGGCAACCCGGAGGGCTACCTGTTCCCCGCGACGTACGAGATCGGTCCCAAGGACAAGCCCCGCGACGTCCTGACGGCCATGGTCACCCGGTGGCGCCAGGCCGCCGACGACGCCGGGCTGGAGGATGCCGCCGCCGAGCTGGGCAAGACCCCGGCCGAGCTGATGACCATCGCCTCGCTGGTGGAGGCCGAGGGCCGCGGCGACGACATGCCCAAGATCTCGCGGGTCATCTTCAACCGGCTCGACGGTCCCGGGGACAAGGGCGGCACCAACGGCCTCCTGCAGATCGACGCCAGCGTCAACTACGGCCTCGACCAGGAGCTCGGGGTGGCGCTGACCACCGACCAGCTCCAGCAGGACACGCCGTACAACACCTACACCCGTGCGGGCCTGCCGCCGACGCCGATCGAGGCGCCGGGCGACGACGCCATCGCGGCGGCGGCCAACCCGGAGCCGGGTGACTGGTACTACTACGTGACGGTCGACCTGGCGACCGGCGAGACCAAGTTCGCCGAGACCTACGACGAGTTCCTCACCTACAAGGACGAGTACACGGAGTACTGCACCACCTCCGACGCCTGCTGATGGGGAGTCCTGGGGGAGGGGCGCGGCGTTGCGGCGTGCTGGGCGACCCGATCGACCACTCGCTGTCGCCGACGCTGCACCGGGCGGGCTACGCCGAGCTCGGCCTGGACTGGGAGTACGACGCCCATCGGGTCGCCGCCGGAGGGCTCGGCGACTTCCTGGCCGGGCTCGGACCCCAGTGGCGCGGGCTGTCGCTGACCATGCCGCTCAAGCGTGAGGCGGTCGTGCTGGTCGACGAGCTGACCGAGCGGGCGCGGCTCGCCGGGGTCGCCAACACGGTCGTCGTCGAGGACGGTCGCCTCCTCGGCGACAACACCGACGTCCCGGGCGCCATCGCCGCGATCCGCGAGCGCACCGGTGCCCACCTTGCCTCCGCCGCGATCCTCGGCGGGGGGGCCACGGCGACCTCGGTGGGACTGGCCCTGGCAGACCTGGGCGTCCGCTCGCTGAGCCTGCTGGTGCGCGAGCCCGCGCGGGCGGACGAGACGCGCGAGGCGCTCGCGGGCCATCCCGGGCGTCCCGAGGTGGTCGTCGGCCTGCTCGACGACCCGAGCCCGCTCGACGTCGACCTGGTGGCCTCCACCATCCCGGCCGACGCCCAGCACGCCCGGCTGGTGTCCCGGTGCCGCGGCGCGGACGTCGTCTTCGACGTGCTCTACCACCCGTGGCCGACGCCGCTGGCCGCCTCCGCCGGCGACCGGGTGCTGGTGAGCGGGCTGGACCTGCTGATCCACCAGGCGGCCGTCCAGTTCGAGCTCTTCACCGGCCGGGGTGCTCCCGTGGCCGCGATGCGTGCGGCGGGGGAGCGGGCGCTCGCCGAGCGGTCCGCCGGGGAGCCCGCCTCGTGAGCGACGCGTTCCTGGCCGCGGTCGTGGCGGCGGTGGTGTGCGGAGCGCTCGGGCTGCTCGTGCCCCGCCTGGTGGCGGCGGTGCCCGAGCCGGCGCCCCCCGATCCGGCGCCCGAACCGACGGACCCGCCTGAGGACCCGCCGGAGGACGTCAAGCCCCTGTACGCCGACCTCGCGGCGCGCCCGCGCCTGGCCGTGCTGGGGGCGACGGTGTCGCTGGTCTCCGGGGCGCTGGTCGGTGCGGCGACGGGGTGGGACTGGCCGCTGGTCTGGCTGGTGCCGCTCGTGCCCGTCGCCGTGGCCCTGTCGTACATCGACTGGCACACCCGGCTGCTGCCGCGCCTCGTCGTGCTGCCCGCCACCCTGGCCGCCGCCGCTGCCGTGGTGGTCGTCGGGCTGGCGACGGGGGAGCGCGACGCGATGGTGCGGGCGCTGGTGGCCATGGTGGTGGTCCGCTCCTTCTTCTGGGTGCTGTGGTTCGTCCGCTCGGCCGGCATGGGATTCGGCGACGTACGCCTGGCGGCGCTGGTCGGGCTGGTGCTCGGCTGGGTCGGGTGGGGGACGGTGGCGATCGGGGTCTGGACCGGCTTCGTGGCGTTCGCGGTCCCCGGCCTGATGCTCGCCGTCGTACGCCGCGACCGGGCGCTGCTGCGCCAGGCCTTCCCGTTCGGGCCCTTCATGGCCGGTGGCGCGCTCGTCGGCCTGGTCTGGGGACCGGCGCTGGCCGGCGTCCTCTGGGGCTGATCTCGCCGCCCGAGGACGGGCGTCGGCGCCGACGGAGCGCGTGAAAGACTGCGGGCATGCTGCGTTGGCTCACCGCGGGCGAGTCCCACGGCCCCTCCCTGGTCGCCATCCTCGAGGGGATGCCCGCCCACGTCCGTGTCACCACCGACGACATCGCCGATGCCCTGGCGCGCCGACGCCTCGGATACGGACGCGGCGCACGGATGAAGTTCGAGGCCGACGAGGTGACCGTCGTCGGGGGAGTCCGGCACGGGGAGACCCAGGGTGGCCCGATCGCCCTGCAGGTCGCCAACACCGAGTGGCCCAAGTGGGACAAGGTCATGTCCGCCGACCCGGTGGACCCGGTCGAGCTCGACGCCCTGGCCCGCAACGCGGCACTCACCCGGCCCCGCCCCGGCCACGCCGACCTGGTCGGCATGCAGAAGTACGACTTCGACGAGGCCCGTCCCATCCTCGAGCGCGCCTCGGCCCGGGAGACCGCGGCCCGCGTGGCCCTGGGCCGCGTCGCCACCCACTTCCTCTACCAGTCCGTCGGTGCCGAGGTCGTCAGCCACGTCGTCGAGCTCGGCGGCGTCTCCGCACCGGCGGGATCGGTCCCCGACGCCGACGACGTGGGCAGGCTCGACGCCGACCCGGTCCGCTGCCTCGACCCCGGGGCGAGCGCCGCGATGGTCGCCCGCATCGACCAGGCGCACAAGGACGGGGACACCCTCGGCGGGGTCGTCGAGGTCGTCGTCCACGGCCTGCCGCCGGGCCTCGGCTCCCACGTCCACTGGGACCGGCGGATCGACGCTCGCCTGGCCGGTGCCCTCATGGGGATCCAGGCCATCAAGGGGGTCGAGGTCGGGGACGGCTTCGACCTGGCCGCCACCCCCGGCTCGCAGGCCCACGACGAGATCGTCTCCACCCCCCAGGGGCTGCGACGCACCTCCGGGCGCTCCGGTGGCACCGAGGGTGGGATGACGACCGGCGAGGTGCTGCGTGTGCGGGCCGCGATGAAGCCGATCGCCACGGTGCCCCGGGCCCTGCGCACCGTCGACGTCGCGACCGGCGAGGAGGCCGTGGCCCACCACCAGCGCTCCGACGTCTGCGCGGTGCCGGCCGCCGGGATCGTGGCCGAGGCGATGGTCGCCCTGGTGCTGGCCGACGCCGTGCTGGAGAAGTTCGGCGGCGACTCCGTGCGCGAGACCCGCCGCAACGCCGAGAGCTACCTGGACACCCTGAGGTTCCGATGAGTCACGCCGTGAACGAGTCCGTGGACGAGCCCGCGAGCGGGCCCGCCTCCGGCCCCCGGGTCGTGCTCGTCGGCCCGATGGGGGCGGGGAAGTCGACCGTGGCGGCGCTGCTCGCCGACGCGTGGGGCCTCCCGGTCCGCGACACCGACGCCGACATCGAGTCGTCCCAGGGGCGCACGGTCGCCGACATCTTCGTGGAGTCCGGGGAGGAGCACTTCCGTGCCCTCGAGGCGGTCGCGGTCGCCGAGGCGCTCGCGACCCACCAGGGAGTCCTGGCACTGGGCGGCGGGGCCGTGCTCGACCCGGCGACCCGATCGCTGCTCAGTGGCCACCGGGTCGTCTTCCTGCAGGTCGGGCTCAGCGAGGCGGTCAAGCGCGTCGGGCTCGGCGTCGCTCGTCCGCTGCTGCTCGGCAACGTCCGCTCGCGCATCAAGACGCTGCTCGACGAGCGCACCCCCGTCTACGAGTCGGTGGCCACCCTGGTCGTCGACACCGACGACCGCACCCCCGCCGAGGTCGCGGCCGAGATCACGGAGGCCCTGTCGTGACCACGAGCGGCGACACCGTCCTGCACGTCGGCGGCGCGTCGCCGTACGACGTGGTCGTGGGCCACGGCCTCGCCGACCGGCTCCCCGGGATCCTCGGCCAGTCCGTCCAGCGGGTCGCGGTGCTGTACGCCGGTCAGCTGGGCGAGCTCGTGCAGCCCGTCGTCGACGCGCTCGTCGACGACTACGACGTGCTCGCCCTGGGCCTGCCCGAGGGGGAGGCCGCCAAGACGGCCCCGGTGGCCTCCGACTGCTGGGAGGCGCTGGGGGAGGCGGGCTTCACCCGCTCGGACGCCGTGGTGACCTTCGGCGGCGGTGCGACCACCGACCTGGGCGGCTTCGTGGCCGCGACCTGGCTGCGCGGCGTCCGCGTGGTCCACGTGCCCACCACGGTGCTGGGGATGGTGGACGCGGCCGTCGGCGGCAAGACCGGCATCAACACCGGCGCGGGCAAGAACCTCGTCGGCTCCTTCCACGAGCCGGCCGGCGTGCTGTGCGACCTCGACCTCCTCCGGTCGCTGCCGCGCGACGAGCTCGTCTCCGGCCTGGGCGAGGTCGTCAAGTGCGGCTTCATCGCCGATCCCGCGATCCTCGACCTCGTCGAGTCCACCGACCCCGACGCGCTGACCGCCGACTCGGCGGTGCTGCGCGAGCTGGTCGAGCGCGCCATCCGGGTCAAGATCGCGGTGGTCGTCGACGACCTGCGGGAGACCGGGGGCGACGAGGGCCACCCGGGTCGCGAGGTCCTCAACTACGGGCACACGCTCGCGCACGCCATCGAGCGGGCCAGCGGGTACGCGGTCCGGCATGGCGAGGCCGTCTCCATCGGGAGCGTCTACGTCGCCGAGCTGGCCGCCCGGGCGGGGTCCCTCGACCCGGCACTGGTCGAGCGGCACCGCGCCGTCTTCGGCCGAGTCGGGCTGCCCACGGGCTATGCCGGCGCGTCCTTCGACGAGCTGCACGCGGCGATGAAGGTCGACAAGAAGTCCCGCGGCGACCAGCTGCGCTTCGTGGTCCTCGACGAGCTCGCCCGGCCGCGGATCCTCGCCGGGCCGTCGGAGGAGCACCTGCGCGCGGCGTGGACCGCCATCGGCGGCGACCGGTGACGGCACCACGCACCGTGCTGGTGCTCAACGGCCCCAACCTCGGCCGCCTCGGCCGCYGGCAGCCCGAGATCTACGGCCGCGCCACCCACGCCGAGCTCGCGGAGCAGTGCGTGGCGTGGGGCCGGGAGCTCGGGCTCGCCGTCGAGGTACGCCAGACCAACCACGAGGGCGAGCTGCTCGACTGGCTCAACGCCGCCGCCGACGACGGGCACCCCGTGGTCCTCAACGCCGGCGCCTGGACGCACTACTCGCTCGCGCTCTGGGACGCCTGCGCCCAGCTGACGGCGCCGCTGGTCGAGGTGCACATCTCCGACCCGAGGCAGCGACCCGAGGAGTTCCGGCACCACTCGGTCGTCGAGCCGCACGCGGTCGCCACGATCGCCGGGCAGGGGATCGACGGCTACCGGCAGGCACTGGAGCTCGTGGCCGCACGGTCCTGACCGGCCCGGGCGCGGTGGTCGGTTCGTGGATTCGCGGGGGCCTCGATAGACTTCCGGGTCGGCGCCGACGCGCGCCGTACCCGCGTTTGACAACAGACAACCCGATGGCGAAGGCAGGCCGGACCACACCATGGCAACCACCAACGACCTCAAGAACGGCATGGTCCTCAACATCGAGGGCCAGCTCTGGACCGTCATCGAGTTCCAGCACGTGAAGCCCGGCAAGGGCCCGGCGTTCGTGCGGACCAAGCTCAAGAACGTCGAGTCCAACAAGACGGTCGACAAGACCTTCAACGCCGGCACCAAGGTCGAGACGGCCAACGTCGACAAGCGGACGATGCAGTACCTCTACAAC
>NZ_JBFUMD010000181.1:0-6994 GCF_054049555.1 Nocardioides sp. P5_C9_2 | reverse complement strand
TCAAGGGGTCGGGGCGCACGCCGTTCGCCCGGGGCGGCGACGGTCTCGCCGCGGTGGGTCCGATGCTGAGGGAGTACGTCGTCAGCGAGGCCATGCACGCCCTCGGCATCCCGACCACGCGTGCGTTGGCGGTCGTGGCCACCGGGCGCCAGGTGCGCCGCGAGGAGCTGCTGCCGGGCGCCGTGCTCGCGAGGGTCGCGAGCAGCCACCTGCGGGTCGGGAGCTTCCAGTACGCGGCCGCCACCGGTGACGTCGCGCTGCTGCGCCGCCTCGCCGACCACGCGATCGCGCGCCACCACCCGCAGGCCGCCGAGGCCGCGCACCCCCACCTCGCCCTGTTCGACGCCGTGGTGTCCGCCCAGGCGTCGCTGGTGGCGTCGTGGATGACGGTCGGCTTCGTCCACGGGGTGATGAACACCGACAACATGACGATCTCGGGCGAGACCATCGACTACGGGCCGTGCGCCTTCCTCGACGCGTTCGACCCGGCCACGGTCTACAGCTCGATCGACGAGGGCGGCCGCTACGCGTACGGCAACCAGCCCGTCGTCGCCGAGTGGAACCTGGCCCGGCTCGCCGAGGCGCTCCTCCCCCTCCTCGACGACGACCAGGACCGGGCGGTGGCCCTCGCGGTCGAGTCGCTCGGCGCGTTCCGCCCCCAGTACTCGTCGGCCTGGTCGGCCCGCATGCGCACCAAGCTGGGCCTGCCGGCCGGGCTGGACGACTCGGTGGCCGTGCTGCTCGTCGACGAGCTCCTCGGCCTGGCCGAGCGCAGCCGCGTCGACCACACGACGCTCTACCGGGCGCTGGCCGCCTCCCTCCGGGGAGACGCCGACGCCGCCCGTGGGCTGGTCCTGGACGTGCGGGACTTCGACGACTGGAGCGCCCGGTGGCGGGCGACCGGACCGGACCCGGACGCCATGGACCGCGTCAATCCGGTCTACATCCCGCGCAACCACCTCGTCGAGGAGGCCCTGGCAGCCGCACTGCAGGACGACCTGGAGCCGTTCGAACGACTCCTCGCGGCAGTGACCTCGCCCTTCGACGCGAGGCCCGGTCTCGAGCGGTACGCCGCCCCGGCGCCCGACACCTTCGGGCGCTATCGGACCTTCTGCGGCACCTGAGTCCGGGCGGGCGGAGCGTGTCGTCTACCGCACCGGGGGTCGGGACAGGTCGCGCACGGCCGCTGTGATGTCGTGGCCGTCGGCCTCCACGGGCTCCATGTACAGGCGCCCCTCCGCGATGTGGTCGTCGCGCACGAGGAAGACAGTGACCCCGCGCATGGCGAAGGGCGAGCCGTCGGCGTGATGCCCCTCCCAGCCCCACTCGCCCCACTCGGTGCCGTCCTGGACGCACGAGGCGATCAGCTCGCACCCGAAGTCGGGCACGCCCTCGAAGACCGCCGACCAGTTCATGAGCACCTGGGCACTCCCGGTGAAGTGTCGTCCCGGGTGCACCGGCTGGTCGCTGCGGTAGTCCTGGGCGAAGAGCGCCGACATGCGTCCGGCGTCGTGCGCGTTCATCGCATCCTGCAGCCGCCGCACCATCGTCGTCACACCTCGACGATAGTCCCCGGAGGAACCGCCATGATCTGAGTCGTCCGGTCCGCGGCAGGCAGGTCAGGCCGCCAGTCCGAGCAGCTCCCGGCTGACCCGCAGCTCAGCGGGGCTGGCCGACGTCGGGCTGGTGCCGAGCCGACGCGTGCCGGTGTGGTCCACGAGGTACATCGCTCCGTGCGGGTCGCGCCACACGTAGACCCCCGGGAAGGGTTGCTGCACCTGCCACGCACCGTGCGTCTTGATCCGGTGGTGGTGCTGGCTCATCGGGCCATAGTTGCCCACCCTCGACTGCCCCGCGGGTCGGTCCGGGCCGTGCCGGAAGGCCACGGTGTGGTCGATCTGCTGGGTGCGGGAGGTGCTGGACCCCCAGGGGAAGGTGCCGGCCGGCGTCATGAGATGCACGGCCTGCCTATGTCGGTCCGGGATCTCGTAGGCGTCGACGGGGGCCTGCGCGGCGACGTCGAGGACGGGCTTGATCGTGAACGTGGCGTGCGGCCCGAGGTGCGTCCTCAGCCAGGCTTCGGTGACGGGGCCGTGGCCCTCGACGCGGGCGACGCCGGTCTCCTCGTCGCCGGCGTAGAGGTGAAGCATCAGGACCACGCTGGGCATGAGGGCGTCCCAGTCGACCACCGGGCGCTCCCCCGTGCGCGCGTGCTCGCGCTCCTCAGTGGGATCGGCCGGGTCAGCGGGATCGGCCGGGCGGTCGCGCCACGCGGCGTACGCCGTCAGCAGCTCGACCGCGCGCCGCGGATCCGTGAGGACGAGGACGGCCTTGACCCGGCGATGGTCCTCGGGGTCGGTGTCACCCAGGCCCCCCAGGACGCGTGCGAGATGGGCCACGATCGCGTCGAGCCGGGCGATGACGTGGAGCGGCGCCCGGACGTAGAAGCCACGCATCCCCTCCTCCGTGGAGCGGGTGGCGTTGGCACACTGCCGTCGGGCCTGCTCCTCTTCGCGGGCGGCGGCCGCCTCGGGATCACTGGCCGCGACGGCACCGATGACGAGGTCCTCGAAGCGCGACCACGGGATGCGCCCGTCGGCGGCCTCGACGACCCGCGAGTCGACGTATGCGGCCTGCTCGATCGTGAGGTCGCGGGTGCGCCGCGCGACGAAGCGGGCGTACGACGCGCGGACCTCGAGCGCCTCGACGCGTCGCCACAGCTGCGGCAGGCGGATCACCAGGTCGAGCGCGTCCGCCATCAACGCGAAGGCGGACCAGGACGTGACCGCGAGCCTCGCGCCCAGCGCGGCGCAGCAGAACTCCGCGACGTCCGGTGTCCCCACCCCACCGAACCGCTTGGCCCGCTCACGGCCGGGCAGGCGCGTCAGATCGGGATCGAGACGCTGCGGGTTGTTGATGATGGCGTGCTGCACCGCGATGCGCAGCACCTGGACCTCGCACTCGCGCTGGCGGCGCGACACCGCCTCGGCGTGATCGAGGAGGTCGGCCTCGGTCAGCTCGTGGAGGTCGGTGGTCAGGTCCATGTCTCCACTCAAGCAGCAGCCACCGACATTGAGCTCGGCAGCAAGGCCCGTGCTGTGGACAGCCGCTGCCATCGAGGTGGACGCCGTCACCGGTGAACGCCGTGGGGCCCAACGGATCGAGCAAGAGGTCCGCGTGCACCACCCCGACGCCATTCTCGGCGCAAGCAGCATGCCCGCTCGCGGAGCGTGCCGGTGCCGGACGGACTCGCGGCACGAGCCGAAGGTCGGCCCCCGCTCGGCGTACCCGGGCGGGACGTCATACGAACCGGCAGTCATAGCGGCCAGGACGTATGACGTCCCTTGTCGTCGACCTGCCGGCGACTAGAAGAGCGTCGGCACGAAGGTCTGCTCCTGCACCGGCGGACGGACGTACGGGATGTCGCGGACCTCGGGGAGCTGGACGGGCGGCGGCGCGACGTCCTCGTAGTCGAACTGCGCGAGCAGGTGGCTGATGCAGTTGAGCCGGGCGGCCCGCTTGTCGTCGGACGGGACGACGTACCAGGGCGCCTGCTTGATGTCGGTGTAGCGGAACGTCGTGTCCTTGGCCATCGAGTAGCGGACGTAGAGCTCGCGCTCGGCGAGGTCCATGTCGGAGAGCTTCCACCGCTTCAGCGGCTCCGCGTTGCGTGCCTCGAACCGCTTGCGCTGCTCCTCGACCCCCACGGAGAACCAGTACTTCAGCACGACGATCCCGGACCGGACGAGCATCCGCTCGAACTCCGGGCAGCTGCGCAGGAACTCCTGGTGCTCGTCCTCGGTGCAGAACTCCATCACCCACTCGACGTTCGAGCGGTTGTACCAGCTGCGGTCGAAGAGCACCATCTCCCCCTTGGCCGGCAGGTGCTCGACGTACCGCTGGAAGTACCACTGGGTCCGCTCGCGGTCCGTCGGCTTCGGCAGCGCCACGATGCGCACGGTGCGCGGGCTGGTGCGCTCGGTGATGCGCTTGATCACGCCGCCCTTGCCGGCGGATCCACGTCCCTCGAAGATGACGAGCACCTTGAGCTCCTGCGACTGGATCCAGTACTGCAGCAGCACCAGCTGTTCCTGGAGGCGCTCCATCTCGGCCTCGTAGACGACCGACCTCAGATGGCCCGAGCCCTTGTAGCGCGAGGAGTCGGTGCGATCGGGGTGGGTGCCGTCCGACGGGGCGGGACGAGTCTTCATGCTGCCTCCTGTGCGCCTCATCGTCGTCCCGGCGCGGTCCCCCGGGCAAGGGGTCGCGGAGGACCGCTCGTCAGCCGCCGCGGAACCCGTTGTTGCCGACGAAGGCGGCGATCGGTGGGATCACCGCGGCCACCGCCGACATCGCGACCGCCAACGGGGTCGACCAGAAGCGCACCCACGTCCACGCCAGCAGGATCAGGGTGAGGCACACGCCCATGAGCAGGAAGTAGCGCCGCTGTCGTCGTCGCAGCTGCTCGCTCGTCGGCCACGGGACATCCGTGAGGGACTCGACGCGGTGGTCGCGGCRCATCTGACCACGGTAGCCCCACCGCCCTCAGCGGTCGTCGGTCGTCAGCGTCCCTCGTGGTCGGCGAGGTAGGGATCGCACCAGGCACTGATGATGCGGGCCGCCCGCTTGGCCTGGTTGCGGCCGGTGAGCAGGTGGTCGGCACCCTCGAGCGACACGAAGCTGCGCGGGTGCCGCGCGGCGCGGAAGATCTCGCTGGCGTTGGCGATGCCGACCGTGTTGTCGGTCGGCGAGTGCATGACGAGCAGCGCCCGGCGCAACGTCCGGATCTGCTCGCGGAGGTCGGCGCGGCGTACGTCCTCGATGAAGTGGCGGCGCAGGGTGAGCGCCTTGCCGCCGACGGGGAACGGCGCCTCACCCTCCTCGAGGATCCGCTCGATGAGGGCGTCGTAGGTGTGCTCGACGTGGGCCGGTTCGTACGGCGCCCCGACGCTCGCCACGGCCCGCACACCGTCGACCTCGTGGGCCGCGGCGATGACGGCGGCACCGCCGAACGAGTGGCCGACGAGCAGGCGTACGTCGCGCCCCGACGCGTTCATGAACCGCACGGCCTGGACGGTGTCGGCGATCTTGTGCGAGAAGGAGCCGTCGCCCCAGTCGCCCTCGGAGTGGCCGAGCCCCAGGTTGTCGAAGCGCAGCATCCCGATGCCCTCGGCGGCGAGCTGCTTGCACATGCGGCTGGCGGCCGGGCAGTCCTTGCCCAGGGTGAAGCCGTGGGAGAAGACGCCCCAGCCGCGAGCGGGGCCCTCCGGGTGGTCGAGGAGGCCGGCGAGCCGCGGCCCGCTCGAGCTGGCGAACCAGACCTTCTCGCTCACGACAGCCGCTCCGCCAGCGCCCGGCCGAGGTCGCGCCCGGACAGCCACGCCGTCTCCACCTTGGGCGAGGCGCCCCACCCGTCGCCGCACACGCCGACGGGGCCCGTCGGCCCGTCCACCAGCGCGTGCGTGGGGGTCCGCTCCCCCACCGGCCGGGCGAAGGTCCAGCGGTGCACGTGCGTGTCGACCGGCTCGGGCAGCGACAGGGCCGCACGCAGCGCGCGCACCAGCTCCGGGCCGGCGGCCGCCGGGTCCTCCAGGTGCCTGCTCGCGAAGTCGGGGGTGGAGTGCGCCACCAGCACCGGGGCGTCGTCGCCGCGACGTCGCCCGTCGTCGGCGACCCACGCCACGACCGGGTCGCCGTTGACGAAGGCGCCGTCGAAGCGACCCGTGGGGCTCAGGCCGTCCCAGGTGCGCGCCGGCCAGGTCGCGGCCAGCGCGAGCACCGGCTCGAACTCCCGGTCCAGGTGGACGGCGACCGGGTGGTCCTCGGCGACGAGGCGCCGGGCCTGCGGGTCGGGCATCGCCAGCACGACAGCGGGGGCGTTGAGCTCGTCGACGGCCGCGACGTCGTACCGCTCCACGTCGAGGTCGCCGGCCAGGTCCTCGACGAGCGAGCGCAGACCACCCGGCGTCCCCCAGCGCAGCGGACCGCTCTTGGCGACGGGGTTCCCGTCCCCGAGCGCGCAGAACGTGTCGGTCCACGGGCGCGCGAGCCCGCGCCGGCACCATCCCTCGACGACGGCGGCGAAGTCGTCGTCCGAGGTCGTGAGGTACGACGCACCGAGGTCGACCGGGCGGTCCCAGAGCCGCCGCGAGGCCATCCGCCCCCCGGGCCGGTGGCCACGGTCGAGCACCCGCACGGGCACCCCGGCGGCACGCAGCTCCCGCGCGCACGCCACCCCGGACAGCCCGGCCCCGACGACCACGACCCGGTCCACGTCCCTGCTCGCGCTCATCGCGCCATCATCCCCCGGCGCGCAGCGCTGCGAGGACGGCGTCCGCGGCCCGCTGGCCGCTGACCAGCGCCCCCTGGATGGACCCGGTGTCGCGGTGGTCGCCGCAGACGACGAGGTCGCCGACCCGCACCGGGCGCGTTGCGGAGTACGGCGCGGGCTGGGCGGGCAGCGCGTCGGGGACCTCGTGCCGGGCGACCACCTCCCAGCTGGTCGGGTCGACGCCGAGCAGATCGCCGGCGTGGCGGCGCATCGCGGCCTCGTCGGGCACCCGGCCGGGAGCGAGCAGGGCCGAGCCTTGGACGAGGTGGCGACCGGCGGGCGCGTAGGTGGGCGCCGCCCGGGAGACGACCGCGGCGTTGACCAGCGGCCCGCGCGGCTCGCGGCGGGCGTCGACGTGCAGCAGGTCGGTCCCGGGAGCCTCGGGGGCGGACCACCAGGCGGTGACCACGCCCTTCGTGGCGGGCGCGTCGGCTCCGGCGAGCTCCCGGGCGCGCGGCCCGTCGGTGGCCACCACGACCTGCCGGGCGCTCCAGGTGCGCCCGACCGCGGCCGCCGAGGTGCCCGTCACCCGCTCGACGCGGTGACCGAGCCGGACCCGGTCGCCCAGCGGTGCGACGAGCTGCGCGGGCAGGGCCTCCATCCCGGCGGCCGGCAGCGACGGCACCCCGCGGGCGAACATCCACGCCAGCAGCAGGGCGAAGC
>NZ_JBFUMD010000180.1:0-7015 GCF_054049555.1 Nocardioides sp. P5_C9_2 | reverse complement strand
GCGGGGTCGCCGGCGTGGCGGGGTCGCCGGCGTGGCGGGGTCGCCGGCGTGGCGGGTCGCCTGCCGGGACGACCGGCGAGTACGCCGCTCAGGCCTCGAGCGCCCGCGCCCACTGCGTGAGCAGGCGGGTGAGCCGGGTCCGCTCGAGGTCGGAGAAGGTCGCCAGCAGCCGCTCCTCGTTGGCGACGTGCTTCTCCACCACCCGGTCGACGAGCGCGCGGCCCGCGGGGGTGAGGGCGATGCGGCGTACGCGGCCGTCGTGGTCGGCCACCGTGCGGGTGACCCAGCCGGCCGCGACCAGTCGGTCGACCCGTTTGGTGACGGTCCCGGAGGTGATCATGGTGGTCGAGGCAAGCTCCCCCGGGGTGAGCGCGAACGGGTCGCCGGCCCGGCGCAGGGCGGCCAGCACGTCGAACTCGCCGTAGCTGAGGCCCGCCGCCGCGAAGACCGGCAGCAGCTCCTCGTGGAGCGCGGCGGCGACGCGGTGGAGCCGCCCGACGACGCCCATCGCGGACGTGTCGAGGTCGGGCCGCTCCCGGGCCCACTGGGCCTGCAGCCGGCCGACGTGATCAAGGTCATCGCTCACCCGGTGCATGTTACCTTCCACGGAAGATAAGGTCTCTTCCGTGGAAAGAATACTGGCTCACCGCTTCGGCATGGTCCTGCTGACGGCCGTGGCACCGGCCGCGTGGGGCACGACGTACATCGTCACCGAGACGTTCCTGCCGCCCGACCGCCCGCTCTTCGCGGCGCTCGTCCGCGCCCTGCCCGTCGGCCTGGTGCTGCTGGCCTGGCGCCGCCAGCTGCCCCGCGGCGACTGGTGGTGGAAGGCCGTGGTCCTCGGGCTGCTCAACATCGGGGCCTTCTTCCCGCTCATCTTCGTGGCGGCCTACCACCTGCCGGGGGGCCTCGCGGCCACGATCCAGGCCACGCTGCCGCTCGCCGTGATGGCCCTGGCCTGGCCGATGATCGGCGAGCGCCCGGCCCGGGTCCGCGTCGGCGCGGCCCTCATGGGGCTCGTCGGGGTCACCCTGCTGGTGCTCCGCAACCCCGACGGCGTCACCGCCCTCGGTCTGGCCGGCGCCTTCGGCTCGGTGGTGGTGAGCGCCCTCGGCTTCGTCCTCGTCAAGCGCTGGACCCCGCCCGTCGACATGATCACGCTCGTCTCCTGGCAGCTGGTCGTCGGCGGCCTCGCCCTGCTCCCGGTCGCGCTGATCGTCGAGGGAGCACCGCCCGCGATCGACCTCCGGGCGGCGCTCGGCTACGCCTGGATCGCCGTGGTGGGCTCCGGGATCGCCTACGTCTGCTGGTTCACCGGGCTGCGCGCCATGTCGGCCGGCGCGGTCTCCCTGATCGGACTCGTCAACCCCGTCGTCGGCACGGTGCTGGGCGTGGCGTTCGCCGCCGAGGCCTTCGGCGTGGTGCAGACGCTCGGCATGGCCCTGGTGCTCGGCGGCGTGGTGCTGGGCCAGCGCACCGCCCGCAGGCACGTGTCACCCCGTCCGACACAGGCTCCCGTACCGGAACGGGAGCTGGTCGCTGCGACGATGGAGCGGTGACGACCTCGGGGGACTTCCGCTTCCGCGACATCGCCCTGGCGGCGTACGGGCCCTCGGTCGTCAACGCCGTTGGGCACGGCGCGGTGATGCCGGTGCTGGCGCTGCGGGCCCGTGACCTCGGCGCCGACGTGAGCACCGCGGCCGCCGTGGTCGCCCTGCTCGGCATCGGCAGCCTCCTCGCCTCGCTCCCCGCCGGCGCACTCGTCGCCCGCCTCGGTGAGCGTCGGGTGCTGACCGTGGTGGGCTGCCTGGACGCCGTCGCCATGGCGGTAGCGGCGCTCACCGACTCGGTCCTCGCCCTGGGGATCGCGGTCACCTTCAGCGGGATGACCTGGACCGCCTTCATCATGGCGCGGCAGGGCTTCATGATCGACGTGGTCCCGATCGCCTACCGGGCCCGGGGGATGTCGATGCTCGGCGGCAGCATGCGCATCGGCGTCCTGGTCGGCCCGCTCCTGGGGGCCGGACTCATCGCGCTCGGAGGCCTCACCTGGGTCTTCTGGCTGGCCGCGGTGATGTCGCTGACCTCCGCGCTGCTCGCCCGTGCGATGCCCGACCTCGGCTCCGAGACCCGCCAGCAGGTCACCGAGCACCCGAGCGTCCTGTCCGTGCTGCGCGCCCACCGCCGGGTGCTGCTCACGCTGGGGGTGGCCGTGGTGATCATCGCCGCCAGCCGTTCGCTGCGGGTCGTGCTGCTGCCGCTGTGGTCCGACCACGTCGGCCTGTCCGCGAGCACCACCTCCCTCATCTTCGCGGGTGCCGCCGCGATCGACATCGCCTTCTTCCTCCCTGGCGGCTGGCTGATGGACACGCGCGGTCGCGCCGTGGTCGCCGTACCGGTGGTGGCGTCGACGGCGGTCGCGTGCCTGCTGCTGCCCCTGGCGACCACGACCGCGACCGTGGCCGCCGTGATGGTGCTCATCGCCGCCGGCAACGGACTCGGCTCGGGGATCGTGATGACCCTCGGCGCCGACACCGCCCCGGTCGAGGGTCGCGCGCAGTACCTCGGCGGCTGGCGGCTGTGCGGCGACATCGGCGGCTCCGGCGCCCCGGTCCTGGTCGGCGCGCTGGTCGCGGTCGCACCCCTCGCGGTGGCCTGCGTCGTGATGGGGACCCTCGCGGCCGTCGGCACCGTGTGGGTCGGCTACTGGACCCGGCGGGTGGACCGGCGAGCGGCCGCGGTCAGCCGACCGTGACCTCGACCTCGTTGGACGCCACGTCGGAGTCGGTGTCCTTGACCCGGAACGTGTTGACGCCGGCCTGGCTGGTCTGCACGTAGGTGGAGAACGTCTGGTTGCTGACCGAGACGGTGACCGGGAAGTCCGACCAGGAGCCGCCCTCGAAGCGCTGCACCTGGAGGATCGCGCCCTCCCCCTGCGGGTAGGTGCCGGTGAGGTCGATCTGCTGCATCGGGCTGACGCTCAGCTGCCCGGCCGACAGGGAGATCTGCTCGGCCGGCGCGGACTCGCTGCTGGAGGGCGCCTCGCCGGGCTGGGTCTCGACGCCGGTCGACGGCTCGGTGGTCTCGGTCGGCTCCGGCTCGGGGAGGTACATCGTGGTCGCACTGCCCGCCGAGGGGTCGGCCGAGGTGTCGACGCTGCCGCCGTCCAGCCCCAGCACCTTCGTGCCGAACAGGGCGGCCAGCCCGAACAGGAGCCCCACCACGGCGGCCACGGCGACCAGGGCCACCAGTCCGGTGAGGACCGGACGGTCTTCGCTGCGGGACACGGTGCTCCTCTCGCTGGTACGACGATCGCGGGCGCGACTGCACGCCATCGTTGCCGGCCATTGTGGGCGACGCCGCCCCGCGGGGCCAAGCCGCCCCGCTGCGACCTGAGTCGCCGGGTGACTCAGGTCGCAGCGGCGGCCCGGCGCTCCCGCTCCGCCACGGCGTGCTCGTCGGTGCGGTTGTCGTAGGACCAGAAGTCCCGCAGCAGGGCCGCGGTGAGCAGCACCCCACCCACGCACGCCACGCCACCCGACACGATCGCCCCCCGCACCGACCAGGCGTCGGCCACGAAGCCCGCCCGCACCTGGCCGCCCAGCGGCCCGACCGAGTAGGACAGCATCTCGATCCCGGCCAGCCGGCCGCGCATGTGCTCGGGGATGGTCTGGTTCCACACGGTCCCCCGGAAGACGGCCGAGACCATGTCGGCCGCACCCGCCATCGCGAAGCACACCAGCGCCACCCCGAACGACGGGGCGAGACCCGCGAGGGCGATGCACGCGCCGTACGCCGTGGCCGCGATGACGATGGCCCGGCCGTGGTGGTGGACGTGGGAGGTCCACCCGCTCAGTGCCGTCGCGACCAGCGCGCCGACGGTCTCCGCGGAGTAGAGCAGCCCGAGCATCTCTGGCCTGTCGAAGACCTCGGCGGCCAGCGCGGGGAAGAGCACGATGGGCATCGCGAGCAGCATCGCGGCGATGTCCACGAGGTAGGTGCCGAGCAGGTCGCGCCGACCGATCGCGTAGCGCCAGCCCTCCGCGATGCCCCGCAGGCTGGGCGGGGTGGTCTCGCCGCGGTGCGGGTAGGGGCGCATCGCGGCGTACAGGGCGCACGCGACGGCCAGCGCGACGACGTCGACCACGAAGCACCAGCCGATCCCCACCCACGCGATGAGCACGCCCCCGATGGCGGGGCCCACCAGCACGCCGACCTGCATGCCGAAGCTCGACAGCGCGTTGGCGGCGGTGATCTGGTCGTGCCGCACCGTGCGCGGCTCGAGCGCCTCGCGGGAGGGGCGCTGGAGCGAGGACGTGGCCGCCAGCAGGGCCGCGACCCCGAAGATCAGCGGCAGGCTCGGCTCGACGAGGAAGGAGTTGCCCGCCAGCACCGCCATCAGCACCAGCTGGGCGAGCCCGCTGCCGATGAGCAGCCTGCGCCGGTCGACGTGGTCGGCCAGCGCGCCGCCGTACAGGCCGAAGACGATGAGCGGGAGGAGCTCGACGAGGCCGACCGCGCCGACCGCGAAGTTGCTGCCCGTGAGGTCGTAGACCTGGAACGGGATCGCGACGTAGGAGACCATGCCGCCCAGGTAGAACACCGTGCCGGCGGTGAACAGCAGCCGGAAGTCGCGCGACTCGCGCAACGGGGTGACGTCCATCCGCAGTCGGCGGAGGCGTTCGCGCAGGGACGAGGTGGTGCTCACAAGGGGCGATCGTCCCACGCCGCGATCCCCGGGCGCGCGCCATTTCCTGACGGACGGCTCAGCGCGCGGTGACCCGGATCCGCGCGCCGTCGCGGGGCACGCTGGTGATGTTGCGGACCTTGGGTCGGTCGTCGGTGAGCGCCTCGATCGTGTACGCCGCCAGCACCTCCCGCAGGATGACCACCCCCTCCATCAGCGAGAAGCCCGCACCGATGCAGCGGCGCACCCCGCCGCCGAAGGGGATCCAGGTGTTCGGTGCTGGGCTCCCCTCGACGAAGCGCTCCGGGCGGAACCGGTCGGGCTCCTCGTGCAGCTCCGGGCTCGCGTGCACGAGCAGGATCGACGGGCCCACGGTCACCCCCGCCGGCAGGTCGATCCCGCCGATGGTGGCCGACGCGGTGAGGGTGCGCGCCACCATCGGGATCACCKGGTGCCGTCGCATCGACTCCTTGAGGAGGGCCTCGAGCCACGCGTCGTCACCGTCGTCGACGGCCGCGAGAGTCCGCGCGCGCACCGCCTCGTCGCGGCCGAGCTCGTGCAGCGCCCAGGCCAGCGCCGTGGCGGTGGTCTCGTGGCCGGCCAGCAGCAGGGTGACCAGCTGGTCGCGCAGCTCCTCGTCCGAGAGCGTGTCGCCCGCGTCGGCGCCGGACCGGATCAGCCGCGAGAGCACGTCGGTGCGGTCCGCGAGGTCGGGTGCGGCCCGCCGCTCACGGATCTCGGCGTGGATCAGCTGGTCGAGCTCCTCCGCGTTCTGCTGGGCGGCGCGCCACGGACCGAGTCGCCGCAGCTGCGGCACCGACGAGCCCAGCAGGACGGCCGGGCTGATGTCGACGACCCGCGCCACCCGCGGCCGCAGCAGGGCGAGGCGGCCCTCGTCGGCCACGCCGAAGACCACCCGCAGGATCACCTCGAGGGTGAGTCGGCTCATCCGGTCGAGGGCACGCAGCTCCTCGCCGTCGTGCCAGGTCGYGACGTCGGCCCGGGCGACCTCGGTGACCAGCGCGCCGTACCCGCGCAGCGCGTGGCCGTTGAAGGCCGGCATCAGCAGCGCCCGGGCCCGCCGGTGCGCGTCCCCGTCCTGGAGGAGCAGGGAGTGCTCGCCCATCATCGGTCCGAGGATCGCGTTGGCCTTGCCGGCCCGGAAGGCGGCCGGGTCCGCGGCGAAGATCTCCCGGACGTGCTCGGGGCGGGTGAAGAGCACCAGCGGACGACCACCCGGCAGCAGCCGGACCGTGAAGACGTCGCCTTACCGCCGCCGGGCCCACGGCACGAACCGGTGGCGGAACCGCAGCAGGGCGACGCTCTGCAGCAGGGCCGGCCACCGGGGACCGGGCGGCAGGACGTCGGGGTCGATCGCCGGGCCGGGACGACCGGACATCCGCATCCGGCTCAGGCGCGTGCGGGTCAGCGCCGCGGTGGCGGCGTCGTGCGGCAGCTCGTCCGGGCGGTCCCTCACGAGGGTCATGCCTTCGATCGTAGGCCGGTCAGCCCGCCCGGACCTCCCAGCGCGTGACGGGCTTCTCGACGAGGTCCGCGCAGCTCGCGCGACGGGGTGTGCCCGGCACCTCCACCACGTCGACGTCCGGGTCGCCACCGGCCAGCACGTGCAGCTCGCGGACCTGCTCCGCCGGGGTCAGGCCGGCCCGACCGCGCGAGAGCCCGACCGGCACGTCACCCCGCTCCAGGGCGGCGCAGGCCGCCACGGCGGTGGTGGGATCGAGGCGGCCGAGGGTGTGGCCGGACGGCAGGGCGAGCAGGGTGCCGGAGAACCGGTGGCCGCCCAGGTGGGTGGTCTCCCAGGTCGCCTCGGGCCACCGTGCGGCCAGTGCCGCGGCGACCGGCCGGCCGATCTCGGCGCAGCACCGGTCGCGGCGCCCGTTGGTGCAGACCAGCCAGAGCGGTCCGTCGTACGCCGTGAGCTCGCGCTCGAGGTCCGTGTCCAGCAGGGCCTCGGCGCCGGGCAGCACGACGGTGCGGACGGCGAAGCCCCCGTCGGTGGCGCGGGCGTGGAAGACGCGCACCCCCGTCCCGGACTCGCCGCCGTGGCGGCGGACCAGCTGCACGCGCACGCCGTCGAGGCCCGCGAGGTGGGTGCGCACCGCCTCGGGCAGGCGGCTCTCCGCGACGGCCTTGCGGCCCCACGACCCGGCGTGCTCCACCATCAGGAGCTCGGTGTCCGTGGGGGCGGTGCCGCCGATCGGCTCCCCGTCGTCGCGGCTGGCGACGGAGCAGCGGAAGTCGGTCACGGGGCCAGTGTGCCCTGCGGGTCCCGGGCCGGGCCCGGCCCCTCAGAGCAGGCCGGTACGC
>NZ_JBFUMD010000179.1:0-7093 GCF_054049555.1 Nocardioides sp. P5_C9_2 | reverse complement strand
CTCTCCATCACGCCGGGCGACGCGGTCATCCACTGGAAGCGGCTGCGTCGCGCCGACCAGCAGGTCGTCTGCATCGAGGACGCCTACCTCAACGAGGTGCTGCTGCCCGGCTTCCTGCAGAGCGGGATGCCCACCAGCCTGTACGACGCCCTCGAGGCCCGCGGCCTGCGTCCCGCCTGGGCCGAGGACTCGATCTGCGCCGACKCTGCCGAGGCGGAGGAGGCCGGCCTGCTCGAGCTGGCCGTCGGTGCCCCGGTGCTGCGCCACTCGCGTCGCGCGCTGCTCGCCGACAAGCCGGTCGAGGTCTCCCGCACCGTCTACCGTCCCGACCGCTTCACCGTCTACGTGCAGCTCGGCGGCGACTCCTAGGTCCCTGCGGGCCCCTCCAGCTGGTCGATCTCGGCCGACGCGTTGGCGCGCGCGACCTGCTCCCACCGTCGTGCCCCCGCCGCCGTGGCGAAGAGCCGCGGGCCGTCCAGCAGGTCGCGCAGCACCGCTGCCCGCCCGCGGGCGAAGTCGTCGTCGGGCACCTGTGCGTACTCGCGCCGGACTCCCGCCGCGTAGTCCGCGTAGCGCTCCCCGTCTGCCGCCAGGATGGCGAGGTCCGCGTCGCTGAGCACGCCTGCGTTGCGGTCGTCGGGGAAGGGCCGGTGGTTCTCGGTCATCCGCACCAGGCGCGCCACCTCGGAGGCAGGCGGCTCCGGGAGAGCCCGCTCGGCCCACTGCGCCGAGCGCTCCTCGGCGTCCGGGAGGGCGTCGTACACCGCGTCGTGGAACCACGCCGCCAGCACCACCGGCACCCGGTCGAACCGCTCCCCGGCCCRGTCGAGCTCGTCGATGCGATCCAGCACCTCGGCGAGGTGGGTGAGGTCGTGGTAGCCGTCGCGGTCCCACGCCACCAGCAGCGCGTCGCGTACGTCGTGCAGCGCCGGGATGGGCCAGCGGTCGGCGAGGTCGGGCACCTCTCGACCCTAGCCCGCTGCGCTCGGCCGCACTGACCGGGCACGTGCGTCGCGCTGGGATGCGCCGACCGGGCACGTGCGTCGCGCTGGAGACCCTCGCCCACCGGCATGTCCGGTGATCGTGCATGGCCGTGCGACGATGCACGCGTGGCGGCAGACCTTCCAGCGGCCTGGCTCGTGACCGAGCGCCTACGGCTGCGTCGTCCGGTCGCCGGGGACGCCCGCCGCCTGCTCGAGATCCATTCCGACCCGAGGACCTACCACCACCTGCCGTCCGCGGTCATGCGGCGTGAGTCCGCGGCGTCCGAGCGCCTGGAGGACTGGCGACGGCACTGGGACGAGCACGGGTTCGGCTACGCCGTGGTCGAGACCCTCGCCGACGCGGCGGTGGTGGGCTTCGCCGGGCTCTGCCACGTGACGCTCGCCGGCCACGACGCGCTGAACCTCTACTACCGCTTCGACCCGGACCACTGGGGTCGTGGCTTCGCCACGKAGGCGGGACGAGCAGCCCTCGACGAGCTGGCACGGCTCCTTCCCGGGCACCCAGTCGTCGCCCGCATCGCGCGCAACAACCCGTCGTCGATCGGGGTCGCCGAACGGCTGGGGATGCGGCGCGAGGCGCTCCAGGACCCCGACGACCCGGTGCCCCACTGGATCTACAGCACCAAGCCCCTCGAGCGCCGAGCCCCGGTCGCGACGTGAGCGCATCAGCGCAGAGCGTCCTCGCCGTGTTCGCGCACCCGGACGACGAGTCGCTGTCGGCGGGCGGCCTGCTCGCCCGTCACGCGGCCGGCGGCGCCAGGACACACGTCGTCACGGCCACCTGGGCCGCCGGTACGACGAGGGCACGCGAGCTCGGCGAGGCCGCCCGGGTCCTCGGCGCCGGCGAGCCGAGGCTGCTCGGCTACGCCGACGCCCGCGTGCCGGACTCGGCGCCCGGCCGACCGCGCCTGCTCGACGCCCCGGTCGACGAGGTCGTGCGCCGGGTGGTGGCGCTGGTGCGCGAGCTGAGGCCGGAGGTCGTCGTCACCCATGACGGCCACGGCGGAGCCACCGGTCACCCGGACCACGTGCGCACCCACCAGGTGACGGTGCTGGCCGCGCGCGCCGCCGGCGACCCGCTCCAGCTCCCCGGGACGGGTGAGCCCTGGACGCCGCAGTCCCTCCTCCTGGCCACCCATCCGCACTCCGCGCGACGGATGCTCGCCGACACCATCGGGGCCCGCAAGGCCCTCCACACCACGTCCGACGACGAGGCCACGCCCCTCGACGTGGCGCCGTGGCTCGATCAGAAGGTGGCCGCGATCCTCTGCCACCGGGCGGAGGTGGCCAGGGGGGCGCTCCCCGGCCAGGTGGCCGCGATGTCGCCGGAGGCGTGCCGGGCCCTGCTCGGCACGGAGTGGTACGTCCGGACGCCGGTCAGAGCATCCGCTTCATCCGCGGAGCCGAGGCGAGGGTGAAGCCCAGCCGCTCATAGGTCCGCAGGCCCTCGGGTGTGGCGCTGAGGTCGATCCGGTCGGCCCCGATCCGCTGCGCCCAGGCGATGACGTCCTCGATGAGCCCGGTGGCGTGCCCGCGGCCGCGGTGGGTGGGGAGGGTGAAGACGTTGGCCAGCCGGACTCCCCGCCCCGTGGGGGAGTGAGGGTTGGGGACGCCGGTCTCCAGGGTGCCGACGGCCGAGGCGACGAGCTCGCCGTCGACCTCCACCACCGGGAGGCGGACGCCGTCGGGGTCGGCCGCCGACCGGGTGACGAACGCGAGCGCGTGCCCACGCCACGCCACGGCCTCGTCGCCGTCGAAGCCCATCTCCTCGACCATGCCCTCCCACAGCGACAGCAACGCAGGGGCGTCCTCGGCGCCGGCCTGCCGCATCCGGCCCGCGGCGTCGCGGCTCACGCCGGGTCTGCCTCGAGGTCGTCGCTGTCGATGATCCGGTAGGCGTAGCCCTGCTCGGCGAGGAACCGCTGCCGGTTCTGGGCGAAGTCCGCGTCGACGGTGTCGCGCGAGACGATCGTGTAGAAGTGCGCGGTCTTGCCCTCCGCCTTGGGTCGCAGCAGCCGACCGAGCCGCTGCGCCTCCTCCTGGCGCGAGCCGAACGACCCGCTCACCTGGATCGCCACCTCCGCCGAGGGCAGGTCGATGGAGAAGTTGGCCACCTTGCTCACCACCAGCAGCGTGATCTCGCCGGCCCGGAACGCGTCGAAGAGCCGCTGCCGCTCCTTGACCGGGGTCTCGCCCTTGATGACGGGCGCATCGAGCATCTCCCCGAGCTCGTCGAGCTGGTCGATGTACTGCCCGATCACCAGCGTGGGCTGCGTGGAGTGCTGGTCGACGAGCTGGCGTACGACGTCGACCTTGCGGTGCGTGCACGACGCCAGCCGGTAGCGCTCCTCGGGCTCGGCCGTGGCGTAGGCCAGCCGCTGGCCCTCCGGCAGCGTCACCCGCACCTCCACGCAGTCGGCCGGTGCGATCCAGCCCTGCGCCTCGATGTCCTTCCACGGCGCGTCGTACCGCTTGGGGCCGATCAGGGAGAAGACCTCGCCCTCGCGGCCGTCCTCGCGGACCAGGGTCGCGGTCAGCCCGATCCGGCGCCGTGCCTGGAGGTTGGCGGTCATCCGGAAGATCGGCGCCGGCAGCAGGTGCACCTCGTCGTACACGACCAGCCCCCAGTCGCGGGCGTCGAGCAGCTCGAGGTGCGTGTAGACGCCCTTCCGGCGGGTGGTGAGCACCTGGTACGTCGCGATGGTGACCGGCCGGACCTCCTTCACCGACCCGCTGTACTCGCCGATCTCGTCGGCGGTCAGCGTCGTGCGCTTGACGAGCTCGTCCTTCCACTGCCGCGCGCTGACGGTGTTGGTCACCAGGATCAGCGTGGTGGCCTGCGCCTGCGCCATGGCGGCCGCTCCGACGATCGTCTTGCCGGCGCCGCAGGGCAGCACGACCACCCCCGAGCCGCCGTGCCAGAAGGACTCGGCGGCCTCGCGCTGGTAGGTGCGCAGCTCCCAGCCGTCCTCGTCGAGGGCGATCGCGTGCGCCTCGCCGTCGACGTACCCGGCGAAGTCCTCGGCCGGCCAGCCCAGCTTGAGCAGCGCCTGCTTGAGGTTGCCGCGCTCGCTGGGGTGCACCGCCACCGAGTCGTCGTCGATCCGGTTGCCGATCATGCCGGCGACCTTCTTGGCCCGCAGCACCTCCTCGAGCACCGGTCGGTCGGTGCAGCTGAGCACGAGGCCGTGGACGGGGTGCTTCTCCAGCCGCAGCCGGCCGTAGCGCGCCATGGTCTCGGCGACGTCCACGAGCAGCGCGTGCGGGACGGCGTACCGGCTGTACTCCAGCAGCGCGTCGACGACCTGCTCGGCGTCGTGCCCGGCCGCGCGGGCGTTCCACAGCCCCAGCGGGGTGAGGCGGTAGGTGTGCACGTGCTCGGGGGAGCGCTCGAGCTCGGCGAAGGGGGCGATCGCCTTGCGGCAGTCGGCCGCTCGCTCGTGGTCGATCTCCAGCAGCAGCGTCTTGTCGCTCTGCACGATCAGGGGGCCGTCGTTCACCGCCCCAGCGTACGGAGCGCCGCAACGCGGGGCCCCTGCGGACGCCGTGCGTCAGCTCGCGGCGGCCTTCTGCCGGGCGCGGTACGCCGCGACGTTGGCGCGTGAGGAGCACCGGTCCGAGCAGTAGCGCCGCGACTGGTTGGGCGAGGTGTCGACGAAGACGTGGGTGCAGCGGTTGGCGTGGCAGACCCCGAGCCGGGTCGCGCCGACGTCGCAGACCAGGGTGGCCAGCCCCATCAGGGACTCCCCGATCAGCAGGTCGGCCACCGATGCGGAGCGGTTGGCGACGTGCATGTGCAGGTGGGACGGGTCGTGGTCGCTGATCATCGGGGTGACCGGGTGCCGGGCGAGCAGGTCGTTGAGCCGCRACACCACGAGGGACACCTGCTCGTCCTCGGACGCCTCGAACACCGGGCGCAGCTCGGCCTGGAACGCCTGCAGGTCGCGTACGTCGACCGGGGTCACCGACCGGTGGAGCCAGCTGCGGTCGGCGAGGTGCGCCAGCAGGGCGTCGGGCTCGGCGAGGTCGGCGTTGAGCAGCGCTGCCGACGCCTCGGCGTACCTGATGAAGTCCACGTCCCCAGCCTACGGACGGTCCGGGAGCGGGGCGACGGACGTGATCCGGTGCACGGCGAAGGCACGCAGGTCGTCGGCGCGGTGGTCGTGCGCGGTCAGGCTGCCGCCCTCGAGGCGCACCGGGTCGACGACGCGGTCGGAGCGGGCACCGTGGTTGTCGACGTAGCCGATCACCACGGTGCTGCCGGCCTCGATGGCCTCGCGCAGCGCGGTGAGCGCGCCGGTCGGAGTGGTCGTCAGGGTGGGGGCGCCGGGGCGGGACGCGGTGGCCCGGTCGCCGCTGCGGATCGCGGTCACGACGGCCGCGACCCCGGCATGCGTCCGGGCGAGTGCGGCCCCCCGGCTCCGACCGGCACGCGGGCGCCGGGCCCGCAGCAGGTCGCGCCGCGCGACCCGCACGGTCCCGTCGGGGGCCTCGACCACGGGGGCGGCGCCCAGGTCGCGCAGGCGGGGAAGGAGGACGTCGACCGGGACGGTGCTGATGAGCACGGTGGGAGCGATGCGCCGCAGGCCGAGCGACCCCGCTCGGGGGTCGTGGAGGAGCTCGGTGAGCGCGCTCTCGTCGTCGGCCCGCAGGAAGGACTCGGCCTGCCCGACGCGCACCGTGCCGAACGTGCGGGACACGTCGTCGACCAGGTAGGTCAACGGCTGCGGCACGGGCGTGCGCGACACCGACCCCACGAAGTCGTGCACCTCCAGGGCCGTCCAGCCGGCGTCGAAGGCGCGGCGCACCGAGCCGGGGGTGAAGCGGTAGACCGTCGCCCCGCCGCGTGACTCGACGTCGGCGACGAGGTGCAGGGTCCGCGCCAGCTCGGCCTCGAGGGGGCCGGGGGCGACGGCGGTGAGGTCGGCCTGGAGCAGCACGTGGTCCACCGGGTGCGGCAGGTGCGGGGTGATCGCCGCGACGGCGCCGTCGTGGTCACCCGCGAGCACCGCCCGGCCGGCCTCCGAGAGCGCGCCGGCCCCGGTGAGGCCGAGCGCGGCGGCCTCCGTGACAGCCGCCGCGACGAGGTCGCGGTGCACGGACGGACGACGGGGGCGGCGCCAGGCGACCCGCTGGAGGAGCGACGGGACCCCCGTGCCGGTCGCCAGCGCGGCGCCGGCCGGCAGCGCGGCGAGCTCCTCGAGCGCCAGGCGCCGCGCCTCGGGTGCCATCTGGCTGGACAGGTCCGGAGCGAGCGCGTTCCAGGTGCGACCCCCGGGGTCCTTGGTGCCGATGAGCGAGGCGACCCGGGTGGTCTCGAGCCACGCCAGCACCAGCGCGGCCCAGCGCTCGGCCACCGACCCGGCGGACCAGGCGTCGAAGGCGTCGGTGGGCAGCCAGACCGAGCCGCCGTCCTCGTCGACCCCCTCGGTGAGCAGGCCGGCGGTCGAGGCGAGCTCCACGAGCAGGCCCGCCTCGGGCTCGTCGACCTGCAGGTCGCGGGCCGTGGCCCTGAGGTCGCGCACGGCCAGTCCGCCGCCACGCAGGACGCCGGGCGGCTCGAGCCCCCAGTGGTCCAGCACCAGCTCCACGCGGCGTACGGCCTCGAACGCCGCACCCGCGGCGCTGCGCTCGACCAGGGACGGGTCGCGGTCGGTGGTGGCGACCTCGGGCACCTCGTCGCGCGGGGTCCGGGTGGTGCGGCCGCCCCGCAGCGCGAGCCCGACCTCACCGGGCAGCACGAGGGTGCCGCCGTCGCGGGGGAGGAGCAGCCGGTGGGCGATGAGCTCCTCGACGGGCGTGGCGGCGTCGGCGGGCGAGACCGTACGACGCGCGTTGCCGGTGGTGCCCTCCCCGCCGTGGGCGTCGACGTGCTCCAGCAGGGCGCGGGCCGCGGGCGACAGCGCCTCGATGCGTGCGGTGACGGCGGTCGCATCCGTCGGGTCCGGTGACCTCGGCCGCAGCCCGCTGACCCCGACGCTCTCGTCGCCGCGCAGCGCGTCGGCCACTCCGCTCAGCGGACGCAGCCCGCCGGGCGACTCCCAGACGAGCGCGAGGTCGACCAGCCGGGTGACGGCAGAGCCCGCGGC